>JAGQOZ010000059.1 GCA_020426955.1 Planctomycetales bacterium | reverse complement strand
TGGATCGTCAATTAGCTACAATCCCACGTTTTCGGATGTCGAACTCGATCCAACGATTCGTCAGCAATTCACATTCGACGAAACCGTGACCGCTCGTTACGTTCTGCTCCGAGCACTCGACAACTACTTTGAAGAACCGGGCGACGGTTCGGGCGAATTGGGTCGACCGGCGGGTGGTGACCGTATTGGGCTGAGCGAAATTGCGTTCCCGATTCCAGGAACCGGCGGTGGTGTACCGGGTGACTTCAATGGCAACGGCATGTTGGACGCGGAAGATATCGACGGCCTAACGATTGCTTCTGCCGCTGGCAGCACCGATGCCTTGTTTGATCTGAACGATGACGGAAACGTCAACAGTGGCGACGTCACTGTGTGGATCAAGGATCTGTACAATTCTTGGATTGGCGATTCGAACTTGGACGGTGAATTCAGCAGCCGAGATTTTGTGGCCGTTTTCACCGCTGGCAAATTTGAACAAGATGTGGATGCCACTTGGGCCGAAGGGGACTGGAACGGCGACGGTCGTTTCAACAGTAGCGACTTTGTCGCCGCGTTCACCGACGGCGGTTTCGAACTGGGGCCTCGAGGTGCTGTGTCGGCGGTTCCCGAACCCGCTTCTGCAACTCTGCTGGCCTTCGCTGGCCTGGCGTTGCTAGGTATGGCACGACGTCGAAACTAGCGAACGCAAGTTCGTTTGAGTCGTAACATCAAAGAGCCTTCGGTCTGATCGAGACCGGAGGCTTTTTTCTTGTAGAGACACGCCGTTTTGGACTCTGTGCGGGACAGATCAAGGACTCGCCGTGAATAATTCACCGCAGCGATCTTCTAAAACTGAAAATACAAGAACGGACTTTCTGCATCGAACCGCAGAACACAAGCGACAAAGCAGACAGCCAGGGCCATCAAGTAGGGCAACGACGGGCGGAAGCGAATTTGCCACAGATTGGGCATCGCAAACACGATCGCCAACAGCACGCTCAATAGTCCCCAAGCGAACCATCCGCCGGGCGCCTCCCATACGTGCACTTCGATGCCTCGTTGTCCCACTAGCGAGGCGTAGACGGTAATCGCTTCGTTCAAACTCGTCGCGCGGAACAAGACCCAACCCACAAGCACCGCCAGAAATGTGGTCGGAATGGAAATCCAAGTGGGAAGCCGGAAATGTGTTGTACGAAATACGTTGTGCACCACCAACAACAGACCGTGATACGCGCCCCACAGCACAAACGTCCAACCCGCTCCATGCCACAATCCACCTAAAAGCATCACGATCATCAGGTTACGTAACGTGAACAAGTGACCGTGCCGGCTGCCGCCCAGCGGAATGAATAAATAGTCTCGCAGCCAAAACGAAAGCGTCATGTGCCACCGCCGCCAAAATTCGGAAATATTGGCTGATTTGTAGGGTGAATTGAAATTCTGCGGAAACCGAAAGCCAAGCATGTAGCCCAATCCAACCGCCATGTTGCTGTAGCCGCAGAAATCGAAATACAGTTGGCAGGTGTAGCCCAAAGTTGCATACCAAGCGGTGATCAATTGCAGATTGGCCGTGTCGGCCCACAGCGGATTCACCTTGGCGGCGATGGAATCGGCCAGGAGAATTTTTTGAGCCATTCCGCAAACGAAAAAGAAGATCCCCGATGCGAATAGATCCCAATTCGGCGATTTCGCAATGCTCCGCAATTGTTCTTCGACGTCGCTATAGCGCACAATCGGTCCAGCAATCAACTGCGGAAACAGCGAAACGTAGGCCGCAAAATGCAGCAAGCTACACGCCGGTTTCGCTTGATGGCGGTAGATGTCAATGCTGTAGCTCATCGTTTGAAACGTGTAAAACGAAATGCCCACCGGCAAAATAATTTCTGGAATGGGCATGGTGCCGCCCATCCGCAGCCAGTCGACAATGGTGTTCCAGGACGATGCAAAGAAGCCGCAGTATTTAAAGAACGCCAACAGACCCAGATTCGAAAACATCGACACCAGCAGGTAGAAGCGCCGAGCGGTCTGGGTCTGGCTTTCGAACAAGCGTTTACCAGCCACATAATCCACCAACGTCGACACCATCAGCAACGACACAAAGCGATAGTCCCACCAGCCGTAGAACAGGTAGCTGGCCAAAATCAACAGTCCTAATCGTCCGCTCAGCCGAATCTGTGGCGTCCACCACAACAGCAGCACGATTGGCAAGAACGCAAATAGGAAGAAGTAGCTATTGAACAGCATATTGATGTTTCTTGGGGCCAGTTTGAACCAGGATATCAATCATGCGGCGAGTGTTCGGTTCCAGCGGATGAATGCCGTCCACAAACAATTCTGGCGAACCCTGGAACGAACGAATGTCACTGAAATCGACAAACGAATATCCATAACGCCCAGCAGCAATTTCCAAGTACCGCACCATTTGCGTTCGACGCTGATCAAACGTCGAACAATCACGAATATATTCCAGCAAATCGGGATGCATGGGCGTCAGAAAGACATACAACGTAATCTGCTGCTGACGGCAATGCTCAGCCAAGCGCTCAAACCGTTCGCAACGTGACAATGACAACCGGTCGAAACCTTGATAAAGCTGTTGGTATTCGTTTCGATTGTACGCTAGAGCTGCGTTAAAGTCGTACGTGCCTTGAGACAGCTGAGCTTCTCGTTCGTGATACACCAACAAGCCATCGGGACGAAACGATTCTGCGTCCTGCTGAGGATAAGATTGAGTCACCGCCAGTTTTAGGGACTTGATCGAATTCTTGGTTTGCTGCCAACTTAGCAGTTCCTTCCAGCGATGAACACGTTGCTCCAGCGGAACGACGTCTCTCAATTGCGGTGACAGACAAGGGTCGCTTAGCAGCCGAGCGTCAATGGGATTGCCATCGGAGAAGCTGCTAAGATCTAAGCCCAAGACAATCATTCGAGGTCGGACGTGATCTTGGTTTTCAAAGTACCGCACTAATGCCAAATGGTCTTCGGATTTAGCGTAGTTAACTCCGGCGTTGAAAAATCGCAAACCGGTCTTTTCGTGCAGGTAGTCTGGTTCGAACTTGAGCACTCGCGACGAACCCAGAATCAAACCTTCTGGTGGCTCGGGCAAGTTATGGAACAACGCCACTTTTTCAGCTCGAGAAGTCTGTACCAACGGTCTGAGCATTTCTGGCGAATATTGTGCATATGGATCAACCAAGAAGTTCAGCATCGCAATGCCGACAAACGCCGCGGTTGTAATGCCAAGAAACAAGGTGCAAAAGCGTTTTGCGGGCATAGTTGAGTGAGCTCGCTGCACTGCCTAGGACTAGATACTTTTGGGATTCAATAAGACAAGATGGTTGGCATTCACGACGTGGTTACGTCGCTAGTTACTTGATCCAGCTACGACTAAAATGTAGCTCACCGTTGCCATTACCGTTTTGTTCACGGTAATTTCCAGGCCGTTTGCTGGGGCAATTATGTGGCGGAGCGAACCGAGACCGGTTCGTTCGCGAATACTCGTCCCCCAATTCATTCGTCATGGCCGAACAATCGTTAAAACCGCGCCGATACAACTGGATTCGTTGGTTCGCACCGACCGTGATCGTGTTGGTTTATGTTGTCGGACGAATGGGCGCTGTGCCGTTTCTGGAACCACGTTCGCTGGAATTGTTGGCGAATACAATTTGGCTGGGTCTACTGACAAGCTTAGTAGCAGTGCCCATTGGGTTGGCCATGGCGTTGTTGCTACACGTGGCCAACCTGCCCGGCAAGCGAATCTTTTGGCTGTCGATGGTGGCGTTGTTCTTTACTCCTGTCTATCTGCAAGTTGCGGCGTGGGATGCCACGTTTGGCCTGCAGGGCTGGATTTCGAATACCATCCTAGACAACGGAACATGGGCAGTACTGTCCGGCTGGACTGGCGCGGTGGTGGTGCATGCCGCGTGTGCGGTTCCTTGGACTGTCATGCTATTGTCACTGGGACTGAGACAAGTGGATGGTAAATTGGTTGACGCGATGGCGCTGCAAGGCAAGACATCCAACATGCTGGTGCAGTTGCTGCTGCCGTTACTGGCGCCGTGGTGTGGATTGGCTACGTTATGGATTATGGTTACCACCGCCACGGAAATCACCGTCACCGACGTATATCAGATTCGCACCTTCGCAGAAGAAGTCTACACCGGCTTTGCGTTGGGAGATGGCTTGCTGGAAGCACAGGCCAGGACCGCTCCGGCCATGTTGCTGATGATTTGCCTGCTATTGTGCCTTCGCCCGTTGCTGTCCCAGATTTGGAAGGTTCAGCAACAGTTCAGTCACCGCAGACCACTGGCTTTTCGACTGCATCGTTCGAAATGGATCGCCTGGCTGACACTGTTGATCCTCTGGTGCGGGTTGACCGTGGTTCCCGTATCCGGTTTGGTGGTGAAGGCCGGCATTCACGTAACCGACGCCGATGAAGGTCGAATTCGATCGTGGCAGGGGACCAAGCTGATCGGAAATGTGATTTCCAGCCCTGTTCGGTATGCTGAAGAATTTGGCTGGAGTTTCCTGCTTTGTTCTACCACCGCGTTAATGGTAACTGGTTTATCCATCGCGTTGATTGGCAAGCGTAAATATTCTGCAAGCCAATGGTTGGCGTGGCCGCTGATCTTAGTGGGATTGGCCGTACCCGGCCCGGTGCTGGCATTGTCGATTGGTTGGTGCCTGAATCATTTGCCGTTTTCAGCAGCGCATTTTTTGTATGACCAAACTATCTTTGTGCCAGTGTTGGCGTTGGTAACTCGCAGCTTTCCCCTGGCCTATCTGGTCACCAACATGGCATGGCAAGCGTTAGATCGGTCTGTTTTTGAACAAGCCGAATTGCTGGGCCTTTCGCCGCGGCAAACACTGGCACAAGTTGCATTACCACAAATGTTGCCTTCGCTGGTAGCAGCTTGGTTGATTGCGACGACCGTGGCGTTTTCAGACCTTTCGGCAACCATCTTGGCCGTGCCACCCGGAGTGATGACGCTTTCGATTCGCATCTTTAACTTGGTGCACTACGGCGTAGAAGATCGCTTGGCCGGACTGTGCTTGGCGGTTGTTATCTTGGTAGCCGTTACTGCAGCTATGATTGCCAAATTGTTGCAGTACGAAGATTGAAATTAGCCATGCGTTGAAGTGAAAATCTAACAGCGGCGTTTTCTTCGCTGTAACAGAAAAACGGCTCCCATTAGCGTCAACGACAACATGTGATTTGGTTCGGGCATGTGTGTTTGCTGGAATGTCATGTCGATAAACGAAAGAGTACCTGCGGCAAGGGGCGCATTCGATTCGGCCGACACAAACAGGTCGATATTCGCTCCAACGACACCGGGATGAATCATTGCCGAATTCAATAGCATTGTGCCGGCTACAGAATCATCATAGATGGTCAATGGTTCGCTGAGATTCGCGCCCATCAGATCCACGTGGACTTCTACGGTGGCCTGCCCGACGGCAACGGCATTGCCTGCCAGTTGCGCTCCGGTGAATAGCCCTTGGCTTTCGTCCAACACGGTCGCTCGATAGGAAATGGTCAATTCGGACGGGCCAGGCGCCACTGTATCGACAAAGCCGCCTTGAAAGCGAATGCCAAAATTTCCATTGGCGTCTTGAATTGGCATTACGTTAATCGCATCCGGAAACGGCATATCACCGGTCTGCAAAACGGCAAACTGATCAAACCGACTGTTTCCAGACACGACGTGCCCATTGCTTTGAATTAATTCGCTCAGCAAAATTGGTTCGGCAAGAACGTTGGCCGTTGCAGCCAGCACGATCACTAGAGAAAACATTTGCAAACAAGATGAACACGAGGATTCTGATCGAGTTGTCATTGGAACGGTTCCTTTCGAGCCATTGCCACTTCTGGCGTGATGTGGGCGCGAAGCCTAACAAGCTCGAGCTAGAATGCCAAGAGGAATTCCAGGAAAAGTTGCAGTGCGAATCGACTTTGGCGTATGCTGATAGCAGTTCAATCAGAAGCGAATTAGCAGAATCAAAGGCAAAACTGTGTCGCAAGTGACAGACGTGAGCAAGCGCATTATCACGAATGTAGAAACCGTGATTGTTGGCAAGAGACAGCAGCTGGTGCTGGCATTGGTATCATGGTTTTGCGAAGGGCACTTCTTGCTGGAAGACGTACCGGGCGTGGCCAAGACCATGTTGGCTCGTGCGATGGCCAGTAGCGTGGGTGGTCGCTTCAAGCGAATTCAATGTACTCCCGACTTGCTTCCGACCGACATTACTGGCGCATCAATCTTCAATCAGAAGACGGCCGAATTTGAATTTCGCGCGGGCCCTATTTTTGCCAACGTAGTGTTGGCCGACGAAATCAATCGCACGACACCTCGAACGCAAGCCGCATTGCTGGAAGCGATGGCGGAATCCCGAGTCAGCATTGACGGCGTAACGCATACACTGGACGCGCCGTTCTTGGTCATTGCCACACAAAACCCAGTCGATCACGAAGGAACATTCCCGTTACCGGAAGCCCAATTGGATCGCTTCCTGATGCGTTTCAGTTTGGGCTATCCGTCATTGGAAGAAGAGATGTTGCTGTTGGAAAAACTGCAACACGGACATCCGGTCGATTCGTTGCAGCCGGTGGTTCGAACCGAAGAACTGCTCGAATGCCAACGTCAAATTCGCGAAGTGCATGTCTCTGACAAAGTGCGGCGTTACTTGACGGAAATTGTCCACGGCACTCGGCAACGCGAAGAATTTGCGCTCGGCGGGAGTCCGCGCGCGACAATTGCTCTGTTTCGCACATCTCAAGCGATGGCGGCGATTCGCGGACGAGACTTCGTGCAACCGGACGATGTAAAGCGCATTGCACTGCCCGTTCTGTCACACCGCATGATCCTCCAACCGGAAGCTCGTCTACGACGCTTGTCCGTGGCCGAAATCTTGGAAGACACGATTGCGGATATCGCCGTACCGATAGAAAACGCCAAGCATGGCTGAGATTCCGACTGTCCATGGATGAATTCTTGAACAGCCGCGTGACTCGGCAGTGCACAGCGGTTACATTAGAGCGTCTCGCCCAATAACGTTTCGTTCCTTCCTGCCGAGTCGTAATGATGTCTTGTTTTCGTTTGCGAATGCTTCGTATGTGTCGCGTTTCATTCTTGTTGGCCACCTTCGGGCTGTTGTTTGGTTCGCTCACCGGCTTTGCCCAAGAACCAACCGAATCCGCGGAAACGGACAACGCAAAAGCAGCCACCGCAGACGAAGTCTTGGCGGGTCATTCCTACCATGGTGAAGCGTTCAATGAAGGGCCGCGACAAGCCGCGTTCCTGATGGACGGCACCGGTAACGTGCATTTTCCGGTGGATTCGGAAGTCAAAGACGTACAGGCGTTCATTGATCAAGGTATCGGGCAGTTGCATGGTTTTTGGTACTTCGAGGCGGAACGTACGTTTCGACAAGCTGCGTTTCTGGATCCAGATTGCGCCGCAGCATACTGGGGCATGGCCATGGCCAATGCCAACAATCGAGAACGTGCGGTTAAGTTCTGCGAAGAAGCGGTCCAACGGAAAGAAAAGGCGAATGGCCGAGTTCGTATGTATATCGAAGCACTTTCCGATTTGCTTAACGCTGACCAGGAAAAGAAAAAAGAGGCCTCCGAAAAATACATCAAGGCCATGGAAAAAATTGTCTACGAATATCCCGACGACATTGAAGCCAAGGCGTTTATTGCCTTGCATCTGTGGGACGCTCGGAAAAATGGTGTCGAAATCACCAGCCACCTGGCGGTAGACGCATTGATTGGAGAAGTCTTGGCCGTCGAACCCATGCATCCGGTTCACCACTATCGAATTCACCTGTGGGACTACGAAAAACCAGAACGAGCACTCGCGTCTTCCGCGCTGTGCGGCCAATCCGCACCGGCCATAGCGCATATGTGGCACATGCCCGGGCATATTTATTCTCGAGTCAAACGGTATGGCGACGCGGTGTGGCAGCAAGAAGCTTCGGCGCGAACCGATCATGCGCAGATGATGCGAGACCGTTTGCTGCCGGATCAAATCCACAATTTCGCGCACAACAATGAATGGTGTATTCGAAACATGATCTTCATCGGTCGCATTCACGATGCCCTGGACTTGGCCAAGAATATGGTCGAATTGCCTCGTCATCCCAACTACAACATGATTGACAAACGCAGCAGCAGTTCGTTCTATGGTCGAGCTCGTTTGTTGGATGTACTCAATGACGCGGAACTATGGGACCAACTAATTCAGTTGTCGGAGACGCCCTATCTGCAACCGACCGATCGCTTTGACGAACAGTTAAAACGTCTGCGAAATCTGGGACGAGCGTATTTCCGATCCGGCAAATGGGAACAGGGAACGGAACTTTTGGCTCAGCTAGAAACGCAGTTATGTGAAAAACAAGCGGAACAAACGCTGGCCGAAACAGACGCAAAGCAAAAAGCTGCCGACGAAGAGAAGAACGAAGAAGAAACGAAAAAGCTGGTCGACGATGCGATTCGCGATGTGAAACGAGACGTTAATCAGCTGGAAAAAGCCATTGCCGAAATGCACGGCTACGTGGCGGTGGAAAGCAAAGAGTTCGACAAAGCTTTGGAGTTCTTCAAAACGGCGGTCGAAGTCGACAAATGCTACAAGGCACAGATCCAATTTGCCGCTGGTCAACAAGAAGAAGCGATCAAGGATCTGGAAAAGCATATTGACAATCACAAGAACGAAACCATTCCCTTGGCTCATTTGATTCAACTGCTGTGGCAGGCGGAACGGCCAGAAGAAGCCCAGAAGCAATTTGAAAAACTACAAGAGATTTCGTCTTTCATTGACTTGGATGTGCCGCCGTTTAAGCGTTTGGCGCCCATCGCTCACGAGCTAGGGCTGGCTGCCGATTGGCGCATTCAGAAGCCGGCAGCGGATGATGTCGGAAATCGGCCCGACCTGGATTCGCTAGGTCCATTTCGTTGGCAGCCGTCGGCGGCGGAAGCGTGGAACTTGGAGGACAACTTTGGCAAAACATATTCACTGTCGCAATATCAGGGCAAGCCGGTTGTTGTGATCTTTTATTTGGGTTTCGGTTGTTTGCATTGCGTGGAACAATTGCATGCCTTTGCACCGCAAGTGGAAAAATTCGGTCGAGCGGGCATATCGATCATTGCCATCAGCACCGAAGACAAAGAAAGCCTGAACGATTCGTTGGCCGACTTCGGCGGTGCGTTCCAGTTTCCGATCGTTTGCGATCCGCAACAGAAGGTTTTCAAACAGTATCGAGCGTTCGATGACTTCGAACAACAGCCTTTGCACGGCACGTTCCTGATTGACGCAGACGGCTTGGTTCGTTGGCAAGATATCGGTTACGAACCATTCATGGATCACGAATTTGTCTTAAACGAAGCACTTCGAATTTTTACCCAGCCCGATGTGGATGACACGTCGACTTCACAAGTCGCCGGTGGTCAAGGTGATTCCAACGCCGGCGGCTAACTCTGGCCCTAGTTGCGAGATTCCTCGGCGGCGACCTTGCTGTCCGAAGGCAACCGATACGCCAGTGTTTTGGCGATGAAACAGCTTTCACCAGAATCTGGCGTAAATTGGTCACTACGAATTGCATTATTAGTGAACAATTCTTAGATTTGTGTGGAATAGCTCTGACATTAAATCATTAGGGTACTTTCTCATGAACCTTCCTTCTTTAGTAAATCCAATCGACATTGACGAAGCCAAGGCTCGTTTTCAATCGGCGACTCCCTTTCCTAGCATCTGTTTCGACAACTTTTTGGAACCAGAATTTGCCAGCGAGGTTGCCGCTGCGTATCCGAGCTTGGAAGAAGCGAAGAAAATAGGACGTGCGTTCAAAGCCGTCAATGAAATTGGAAAAGTTCAAGTCACGGATTCATCGCGTTTTCCGGGAGCAGTGGGAAAGTTGCACGAGTTGTTGGCGAGCCGGCCGGTATTGGATTTCATGTCAATGCTTTCGGGAAGACCTGAATTACTAGCTGACGAAGAAATGGTCGGTGGGGGGATGCATCAGACCGGCCCACGAGGCCGTTTGGATGTGCATGTTGATTTCAACTACATCAAAGATCGGCAACTCTATCGTCGCCTCAATATTCTTGTCTTTTTGAATAGACAATGGGAAGAATCTTGGGGCGGCAAGTTGGAATTGTGGGATGGCAAGGTAAAGAAATGCCACCACACTTTCCTACCTGTGTTTAACCGATGCATCATTTTTGAAACTAGCGAAATAAGCTACCACGGTGTAACAGCAGTCACGTGCCCGGAAGGCCAATCCAGGAAATCGTTTGCAGCGTACTACTATACAAAACAGGACACGCCTGAATTTGCGCCACATTCAACCGTGTTTCGAGCTCGACCGGATGAACTCACCAAGAAGTATGTCTTCATGCCTGCGTCTCGCGTACGCGTTGCAATTCGAAACGCAAACCGTAACGTTCGCAGTGTCGTCAAAAAGTTGATCAAATAGATGCTTTATGGTTCGTGCTCAGCGTAAAGCTACAATCCAATCGAAATGAACGTTTCGGTTGGAATCGAATCGTCTCTCCATGTTCTTGTATCGTGTCGCGTCAATCTCGCATCGCGTGACAGGGTTTGTACCTTTACGAAAACTGACAGATGCCGGATTTGTTCGCGAATCGCCGGTGGTCCAGCAGAACTAAAACCGGCGGATGGCGTTCTGCTTCGAACGACGAAACCTCAAACGTAGACACAGACATGCGGCTATCCACATGAACCAGCGTAGTTGTTCCGATGCGGATGGTACCGGTGAATCGGAATTCGGCGAATACCGCAGTCGGTTCCGTTGGTGCTTGAGCAATCCCCGTTTTCGCAACAATCGATGACGGCAAACGCAACCTAGGATTCTGTAACGCATCATAATACACCGTCCTAGTGCATCTGCGTGTCCATGAATCTTCCCCGCCAAGACCAGACTAATCGGAGCATCGGTTTCCCTCGGGCCAGTGCCGCGCCTGCTCAAATCGCCAAGCTGACCAGCGAACCGCAAGTCACGGCCGTTGCCACGACCAATCAGATCAATTCTAACAATTCGGCAACCGCGATCGCGCCCCAAAAACTTCCCCAGCCGCACAAAGGCCGCTGGTTTGTGACCACTGTGTTAGCGACATTGCTGGGGTGTGTAGCCTTGTTTGTTTGGCAAGAACTATTGAGATATCAAGCATACGGTGAAATTCAGGGGAAGACAGTTCGCTTGGCTCCGATTGCCGCGGGCACACTGCAGCAGCTATTGGTCCAGGAAGGAGACAGCGTGGTTGCCGGCCAGATAATTGCGTTGGTCACGATGCCAGAAGTGGAGCTTCAGTACCAGCGAGTGTCGCACGAACTGCGATTGGCTGTTGCGGCACAACAAGTTCGCTTGGCTGAACTGGAAATGCACCAGCAAGAATCGCAGACATCGGCCAGCGAACAACGGTCTGGTTACTTCCAGCAGCTGGGCGAAGTGCAACGCAAGCAGGCCAAGCTAGAAGAACTTTCCAAGCGTTACCTTACCAACCAACAGTTGTATCAGCGCAATGCAATTTCGGATGTGGAACTGTTCGCTTCGAAAATGGAGTTTCAAGGACTTCGTTCTGAATTGCAGGAATTGCAAACATCCCTGAAATATTTTGAGGACAATTTGCAGTCGGAACCTCGCTTTTCGCATGACCGGTTGAGCAAATCCGCTCGACAGCTGATTGCCAATCTGCAAACAGAACTAAACGAATTAGACCAACTGCGCAGCTCAAGTCAGATTCGTTCGCCCGTGTCGGGCATCATTTGCCAGACGCATTGCGAAGTGGGCGAATTTTTGGCCAACGGTCAATGCATTGCCGAAGTACTGCAAGAGGGTTCTCTGGAAGCGGTTGTCTATCTTCCTCAAGAACGAGCGTCCAAGTTGCGTGAGGGCCAAATTGTTCATTTGTATGTCGCGACCATCGACCGACGACTTCCCTTTCGGATTGACCGATTTTCCGTAGTAACCTCCGTTCCGCCTGCTGCATTGCAGAGTCGATATCGAGCGAACCGGAAGACGGTGCCCGTGTTCGCCAAACCACTCCAGGCAACTTCGGAATCACCCAACACAGCACCTTGGATTGGTTCCGAGGTAGCGTTGCCCAGGATGCAGATGTCGGCGTTGCATCGTCGTTTACGCGATCGACAAGCGATCGCGACCGTCACTCTCACACACGACGAAGCGTCTGCGAACTAACAAGCCATGAACATATTGTACATTGACAAGAATCGACACGAAGCTCGGCTGCTGCATAGCGAACTGTTAGGGTATCGTGGCTTAAACTGGAATCTCAGTCATTGCGATGACTATCGTGAAGCCATCGATGCGATCGAACAGACAATGTTTGCCACTATCCTGTTTAGGTCGGACGATTCATTTGATATTTTCTCGCTGGAACTGCGAGAGATCCTGCAGAGTGCCAATTGTCCACCCGTTGTTGCGATTGGCCAAGCTCTGAATGAAGACCAGCAATTGCGTCTAGTTTTGGAAGGACTGGATGAATGTTTGAATCAAGCGGAAACAACAGGCGTGGATGTCATGCGTCGCCTGCGAATGGCCGAACTACGACGATCTGTCGTGCAAAAGCATGCCGCGTTTATCCTTGACGAAGATGACGAAACCATGCTAGGCGAGGCGTTTCTCGCATCCTCCCATTCACAACGATTCAATTTTGATACCAACAATCCGCTGGAAAGCCGCATGCAAGTAGCCCACGTCAGCTATCGAACACCTTTGGTAGCCGATGATGGAAACGATCTGCCAGTGACGTTAAATGCGTTTGATTCATTGGAATCGCTACTGGAATTGCTGCAAGAGGATGCTTGCCGCTTTGATGCGTTACTACTGGAGCAATCGGCGTTTGAAGACGCCAGCGGTGAAGCGGCCAACAAACTGATTCGCTACTTATCGGTCATTCCAAGTATCGTGTTGACACATGAAAAATCAGACTTTTCGGCCTTGTCCTACTTAGAGCGAGGCTACAGTGACTGCTTGATTGCTCGAGACGATTCGGCCAATGACGTGGCGTTGGCAATTCGCAAGGCAGTCATTCGCAGGCGCAGGAATTTGCTGGCGTCCATTTCAAAACAACAAGTTGGACCCAATGTCAATGATCGTCGAACCAAGGTGCGAAGCTCACCGAATCGACGACGTCATGTTCGCTTCTATTTCCAGCAGCCGGTCATTGCTATTCCCATTTTGCCAGACGGTGGTCCGGATCATGCTGGTCGGTGCGAAGCAACGTCGATTGATATCAGTTTGCGAGGCATCGGGTTGGAGATTCCGAACCGCGATCAGCTGCCCAGGCGAAATTGGATCTTGGGCGTAAACCAACCCAATGGAACGATTGGTTACGTCAACGGATTCCTGCGCCGAATCAACTATGTTGAGCAAGGCATGCATGCCGGCATGGTGTTTCAATCCAAGGACGACGATTTCTTTGTTCCTGAACGCCTCCAGCCTCGTATCGACCCCAGAACCAAGCAACTCGACACACCCACATCTTCCAAGCAGCTAGACCAGTGGGCCGAACTTGGAGTACTCACCAAGTACTTGGTACAAAAGGTGCGCACCTGTCCTGAATGCACCGCTGTTTGCTGCGTGGCCAACGGCTGCAGTCAATGCGGCGCGTTTCATTTGCAGTTTCACGATTTGATTCACCATTTTGCGTGCGCGTACGTCGGTCCAGCGGCTGAATTCGAACACCATCAAATCACACAATGTCCAAAGTGTCGCCGATCGAATCTGGTTGTCGGAGCGGACTTTGAGATCATTCGTTCGAAATACACTTGCTTGAGTTGTGATTTCCATGGCGATGTCACAACCCAAGTTGGTTGCTGTCTGAATTGCCGCCTAAGATTTCCTCTTGACCTGGGACCCGAGCACGATGTCTTTGGATACGATGTGGAACGATTGGACATACTGGCTGTCGTCGATGCCGCCAGATAGCCTAGTCTGGTTGCTGCTACCGCTAATCGTATTTGACGCCACTCGATACTGTTTTGCCGCACTCACGGTTTGGCTCACCGACGTGTGGCACGAACTGCAACATACGTCTAACACCAATCATCTAGCTCGATCCTACTGTCCAAGCGTTTCCTTGATTGTGGCCGGATTGAACGAAGGAGACAGTTTGCAAGGTACGTTAGAACGACTCTGGGGCACGTATCCTCGGTTGCAAATCATCATCGTCGACGATGGCTCGACTGACAACATGGCTGAAGTCGCGCGAGCCTTTGCCAAGAATCATCAAGGCACGATCGTGATTTCCAAAAAACGAGGCGGTAAGTCGTCGGGCATGAACGCGGGATTGGCCTACGCTACGGGCGAAATCACCATTGTTTTGGATGCCGATTCGGAACTATCAAAATCTGCCATTTGGGATATCGTGCAACCGCTGGCGGATCCAGCTGTGGGCGCCGCGTCGGGTAATGTCCGAGTTCGCAATGGAAGTACGAACCTAGTCACTCGTCTGCAGCAGTATGAATATCTTCGATCGGTATTTCTCGGCCGAATTGTCTCCAGCCGACTCGGTATCCTCGGAATTGTCTCGGGCGCGTTCGGCGCGTTTCGTACCGAACTCTTGCGGCAAATGGGAGGCTGGGACGTCGGCCCAGGTGAAGACGAAGATATCGTTTTGCGGATTCGCAAGCGAGGCTTACGGATTGAATTTGTGCCACAGGCCGAATGCTATACCGACGCACCGACATCGTGGAAAGTGTTGACCAAACAACGGCGGCGCTGGGAGTGGGCGGTTGTAACGTTCGAATCGAGAAAACACATTGACATGGCCAACCCGCTGAACAGACACTTTCGCCTCGACAATTTCTTCTTGTTTGCCGAACGCTGGATCTTCAACCTACTGCTGCCGTTGTGGTTTTGGGTCTATTTGATCTGGCTGTTCTGCTCGTTGGGATTGAGTGGCTGCGTTTATCCCGGCCTACTGTTCTATGTTTTGTATGTATTGGGAGACGTGATTCAATTGCTGGTGATACTTTGGTATTCACCTCATCGCGGCAGGGACTGGCGTTGTATCGCCGTGCTGCCGATCATGCCGCTGTATCAATTCTATCAGCGACTGGTCACCACCTTGGCAATTGTGGAAGAGATGCTTTCACGGCGTTCGTTCCGTGACGGTTTTGTGCCGGAACATGTGCGCAACGCCACTTGGCATTGGTGACGAATCGTTTGTGCCGGAACATGTACGCAACGCCACTTGGCATTGGTGACCAACCGTTGGCACTACCAGTCGGACGGCAAGTCTGGCTTGGTTTCTTTCAAGATGGCCTTGATGGCAGATCGATCTTGTGCCGACAGGTGTTGGTACATTTCGCTGTTGTCCTTTCCGCTCAGCACGTCATGCAGCTTTTGGTAGATCACCGATTTGACTTCACTGGGAAGTCCATCGAATGATTCGGAATAGATCAAATAGCTGCAAGGATATTTCATCATGCGAGTTTTCAAGTCGAACTGACGTAACGATCGACCTTGCGAATCGAACGGACCCAGCGCAGCAAACTCTTCGGCAAACCCGGACGTTCCGGCGATGGGATCGGTCAAAGCGTATTCTTCGGCAAACAACAGATATTCCACTAATTTTTCGGCTGCCGAATCGATCCGCCGTTGGCTCGACTCACTACGGTAGTCGGCCGGTCGATCCAGTGCTTTGTTCATGACTGTGTCGTAATGCAGTGAAGATCGAGTTTCATAGTTGGCGCGCGTAATCAAGTTGTGCATCTTGGATTGATGCTGCAGGACCATCAAGGCCACAATGTCACTGTGCGGACTCAAGTACGGTTTGGTGTCCACAATTTCATCCAGACAGGTAACGTTGGCACCGGATTCAACGTCCAGCTCTTCTGGGCGATCCTTATTGGTGGCGAGCACATTTCCCATGTGTCGTTGTCGTCCGTGTGTGCCGGTGACATACCACCCGCCAAATCGTTCGCTTAATGGGCTGCGGTGGTCTGTTGTGTAGGTCCCCGATCCGAAAAAAGGTTGTCCGGAACGACTGGAGTAAACACTGCGAACTAAATGACCAGGCACACCGGATGTACGAGAGGACGCATGGCACGAAATACACTGACCTCGGTCACGAACCACTTCCGGTCGCTCCGCCGCTTCTTGGCTTAATGTGTAAAAGATGCCGCCTTGTTGTGGATCGGCCACGGACAACTCGACAACATCTCCGTCTTGGACAAAACCGACATAAACATCGTCGTTGAAGTAAACCGCTCGAGGCGTTCTGGGATTGATCTGTCGCAGCTGAAAACTGGTTTTGGAAAAGACCAAGACTTGAGACGAAATCGGGACGTTCAGTTGCTGCAGCACCGACTTGAGATAGCCGTGCCGATCGTCGTGCTGCAACTGCACTTCGCCTTTCTCCAGGCGTTGCTGCAATTGAAAAATGCGATCCGTGGTCGGTGCCGTTTCGTAGTTGATGGGCTCAGATTCGAAATCTAACTGCGCACGCGCTGTTCCGCCAAGTTGAGTCCACGCCAACATAGTTAGCATCAACGCCAAGTGGCTTGTTCGAAACAGCTTGCCGACGAACGCTCGAACCATTGTCCCACTCCTTTTCGCACCTCAAAGCAAAAGCGAATTCCAATGTGGATCTTTATATCCTGTTTTACACGATTTCAGCGAAAATGGCAATCGGGTTTTGCGGCAAGATTTTTCGCTCGGAACCGAATTCACCGTAGCGTTTTAAGTAATCTTGAACCAAGCTAGTCATACGAAGACGAGACTACTTATTGCGCCCTTAGCTAACATGCTCCATTCGAAATCAAAGAGACTTTGTAGCCTTTCGTGATCATTCCCTACAATACTGACGCGCCGGTCTATTATTTTCCCTTTGGTACGATCGCGACGATCGCCACCAACATTGCTTTTTACTTTCTTTTCTGTTTAGGCATTCAGGACGGCACACCCCACCCGTTCATTCTGGATTTCGAAACGATCAATCCGCTGCAGTGGCTCACCAGCATCTTCATGCATGCCCACTTGTTGCATTTGATTGGCAACATGGTTTTTCTGTGGAGCTACGGATTGGTCATCGAAGGCAAAGTCGGAACGCTTCGCTTCTTGGCAATCTATTTGGGGATCGGTGTTTCGCAAACGGCCGTCGAACAAATCCTGATGTTTTCCCTGGGCCAGACCGGCGGTTCGCTAGGAGCATCAGCTGCAATTTTTGGGTTGCTGGGCATTGCCATGCTGTGGGCGCCTAAGAACTGCCTGGAATGCATCTACGTGTTAGGTTTCTATTTTCATGGCACGTTTGCATGCCCGATTATCATCTTTGGCGCGATCCAAGTTGTGATGGAAATATTCCTGTTCATCCTTGCCGAATTTTCAATGTCGTCCGCCGCTCTGCATTTGATGGGCCTGGTAGCGGGCATCCCAGTAGGCTTGGTGATGCTGCGACGGAACTGGGTCGATTGTGAAGGCTGGGATCTTTTTTCGACTTACTTTGGCGATGGTCCGAAGGAGTCTGCCAGTGAAACGCGACGAGCGGCAAAGGACGCGGCCGAAGCAAAGAAAGCGAAGCAGCAAAACCAACATCATCGCCAGCAAGTCTTGGAGACGATTCAATCGGCATTGGATCAGAAGAACGCGGTGGTAGCACTAAAACTTGTCAGAAACGCCCACGACGAATTGCAGCAGGGAAAGCAGATGCCGGATAAGATGCTGGTCTCGGTGGCAACCTTGTTCCAGCAGCAAAAGCAGTGGAACGAATCAATTCCCTATTTGATCGAAATCTTGCGTCGCTTTCCCGCCGCACAAACCGTGACCACTCGCGTTCGTCTCGCCCAAATCCTGATTCAAGCTGACGAACGTCCTCGCCAAGCAATGTCGGTCCTAGACAAGCTTCCCCAGCCCATTCCCGAAAGTCTGAAATCAAAAGTAGCTCAAATCCGAAAGATTGCCGAAACACAAATTGCGGCCGGCGCGATCGAGATCGAACTTCACGATTGGTAATACACCATGGAGCCGTCCCTCGGGCTGCCCTTGCGACCTACGAATTGCGAACCAACCACATCAGCGCCGGGATCATCCATAGTAAAACGCCCAGCGTCGGTTCGGGGACGAACTGAGTTTGCTGCGGCTTTGGACCTAATTCATAGCCTCCGTCTTGAAAGGCTAGGACGAGATCGGATGAAGTAAAATCGCCATCTCCGTTCCAGTCTCCTTCTAGCCATAGCGAATTCCCCGCGATGTCGTCTTCGTATTCGCCGGCGGTAAAGATGCGCACCAAGTCCTGCGAATTGAATTCACCGTCCAAGTTGGCATCGCCGAAGTAGGTGTTGTGCAAGTTGTGGATCAAAAACACTAAGTCTTCGTT
>JAGQOZ010000598.1 GCA_020426955.1 Planctomycetales bacterium | reverse complement strand
CGTGAGGTTGTGAGATGTTACCACGAAGAAACAGGGCGTGTCGAGTCAACTCGGGTTGTCAGGATTCCAAAGATTTCAGGCAATATCAGGCTTTATATCGCAAATGGTTGTGTCATTTCAGAGTGTTGATTCGTAGATTTTGATCACTTGCCGGAATGTTCAAGCCTGCGGAACACATGTCCAACTTTGTTGACCCGTCAGCTTGTCGTAAATAGAATGAATTTGGCTTTTCTTGACGTCTTTTCTGTATTCATTTGATCCTAACATCATCACGGCCCGTTGTGATGGCGACAACGGATGGTGATTTTCATTCGATGAATGACATTCGCCGGTTTGGATTCAACGCTCGGTCATGGTAAATCGTTCTGACTCCACAGGTTCTTCTCGTTCGTCCGCCGACGATTTGGTGGAGTTTGTACGAAGCGAAGCCGAAGCTGCGAATAACGAATCGCTTTCACCTGATGCGACGCCAAATCAGACTCCGAACAGCACGGACGACGCGACCGTCATATCCAATCGGCCGCCTGTGTACGCCACCAATCAAAACAGTGGCATGACGCCTAGTGAATTGGGAACCACGCTGGTTGGCACGCGTCTGGCCCATTTTGAACTGGTGGAATTCGTCGGTGGCGGAGGCATGGGCGCCGTGTTTCGCGCCAATGACACGCTGCTGAATCGCGACGTGGCGGTGAAGGTACTTTCCCGAGATCAAGGGAGTGACGAAGAGACGGTTCGGCGATTTCGCAATGAAGCTCAAAGCGCCGCTCGCTTGGACCACGATAATATTGCTCGAGTCTATTTCGTTGGCGAAGATGACGGCTGGTATTTCATTGTTTTCGAATTTATCAACGGCATTAACATTCGTGATCTGGTGGAACGTGACGGACCGTTGTCACTGCAAGATGCTTACAGTTTCACTCTGCAGATTACAGAAGCATTAGATCACGCGGCCAATCGCAGTGTGGTGCACCGAGATATCAAGCCGTCCAATGTGTTGGTAACAGCATCCGGCAAAGCAAAACTGGTAGATATGGGATTGGCTCGGTTGCACCAGGTGAGTCAAAGCACAAACGATCTTACGGCCAGTGGCATGACGCTGGGTACGTTTGATTATATTTCGCCGGAGCAGGCTCGAGATCCTCGATTGGCCGACACGCGAAGCGACATCTATTCGCTCGGTTGTACGCTGTTCTACATGTTGACTGGCCGGCCGCCATTTCCCGAAGGAACGGTGCTGCAGAAGTTATTGAGCCACAGCAGTGAATCGCCGCCCGATCCGACGCAGTGGCGTCCCGATCTTCCACCTGCCTTTGGCAAGATCCTCAAACGCATGTTGGCGAAAGATCCGGCCAATCGCTACGCACATCCTCGAGAATTATATGCGGCGTTGATGCGTGCCGGCGACGAACTGGGGATGGAACGTCGTCGCCGCAGCGATGCCGTTTACTTTGAACGGCGAACGACGTTGTTCGACCGCATCGAACTGCACCTGCCTTGGATTGCTACGGCTTTATTCGCACTGGCAGGATTGGTCTTGATTGACTCGTACTGGGCCGGTAACGCCGAATCCGCCAATTTGCCTCAATTCGTTTCACCATCGTCTGCCGGACTATCTCGGCCGGAAACGAAAATTCGTCCCGAACACAGGGAACCGTCAACGAATCGTTCGGAAGCGATTGCTCAGGATTCAACGGACATAGCAACTGACACGGATTCGTCACAAGCGGTTCGATCCGTTCCAGGTGGTCAAACGCAAGGAACTGAGACGGACGATTCATCTGCATTGGGGAGCCGATTGGTGGCGGGCGAGCAAGGCGAAGTGGCCAACGACACGAGCGAACTGAATGACTCGCCCAATTCCAACAGTATGGACGTTCGTCGAGTGGTGGTGGATGCTAAGGTCAGTGCCACTCAGACATCGGATGGCTACGTGGCGTTTCGTACGCTCGCGGACGCTGTCGAACACGCGGTTGGTTCACCATGGGTAGAAACAATCGAATTACGGACCGGTGGTCGAATTGAATGCCAGCCGATTCGACTGACTGATCACGATTTGGAGATTTTGAGCAGCAATGGTTCAACCGTCCTGGTATTTCAACCGAATTCCTTTGGAAGCGATGCCATTGAACGCAGCATGATTCAATTGGACGGTGGCCATTTGCGATTGGAATCTGTCCACTTAGAAATGAAGGTTCCCACCACTGAATTGGACGGTGCTTGGTCGCTGATTGAAGCAACCCAAGAATCCAAGGTTACCCTACACACATCCTCGCTGACCATTCGCAACACAGACGATGAAGGTGCCGATAGCTGGCTGGATGACGTTGCGTTTATTCGAGTTCGCCCTGGTGTGACGGACGCACCTAGTGACAACGGCATGTCAGCAACAATGGAAGTTCGTCTGCAAGATTGTATTGTGCGAGGTCAAGCCAATCTGTTGCGAGCCGATATCGGCGTGCCAGTACGCTTGAATTGGCAGAATGGTCTGTTCGTTTCTACGGAACGGATGATTCGCATGGGAGGTGTTCGTCAACGAGCGTCCCAGGGCGAACGGATCATGATTTCGCTGGAGCATGTTACGGCTTGGATGGAGCGAGGTTTTGCGGAGTTTTACAATTCTGAAGACCAGCCAAACATGATGAAGGCGGACATCATGTGTCGGAGCTGCATCTTGGAAACACAGCCTTGGGCCGCATTTATTCTGCATTCCGGTGTCGATTCGGCTTCTTACTATGAAGACAAATTGGTCTATTCTGGCGACCGCAACTTTTACCAAGGTGTCGAAAAATTTTGGCAGATCGAACCGAACGATCAAAACTTGTCAGGCATGTCTGCTTCGTTTGAAGATTGGCAACGCGAATGGGCGCCAGACGATATTCTGCCTAGCCTGGATTTGGTTCGTTGGCAGAATTCTCGCCGCAATTCGCTGGCCGCGCACTTACAGACGGTTCGCAATTTTCTGCTGCAACCCACTGCCAATCCGGCGATTGAATCCTCTTCAGACCGGCAACGCCAAGACGCCGGCATGAATTCGGCAAGGCTACCCGAAATCCCGAATCCGATTTGGAACTTTCAGCAAATCGGATTGCCGCTTTTCTAAATTGTTTTGAGTGGCGCGTTGCGATTAGTGCGAATCTTCGCCTACCGGTTCCGTTGTGTCCGATTCCTGAATGTACGACTTCTCTTTGTAGAAATAGCCCACCGGTATGAACAGCACGGCCGTGATCAACACCACTTTGGTCCAAAACGCAAAGTAATCGGCTCCTTCCAAAGTATCTTGCCCACCCACGGTGATGTTGTGTGTGATTTCTGTTTCCGGAATATCTCCTCGAGCTCGTTCAACTTCTTGTTTGCCCGCTTCTCCTTTGAGTTCGATAATGCGATTTTCCAGCCACGTTAGCCGAGCCTCTTTTTGTTGCGAATCAGTCTTCTCTTCTCGAGAAATTCGGCCCATCAATACCACGTCCCATTGTGTTTGATGATCCTTGTCCGATCCGGCCGAAGTGATGCGATAGACGTTTCGTGTCAACTGTTTGTACCGCAACTTCTGACCTTGCGAATCGACCAAATCGTCGATGCGTTGCTGACCTTCATCGGTGTTCAACAGCGCTTCTTGCGA
>JAGQOZ010000597.1 GCA_020426955.1 Planctomycetales bacterium | reverse complement strand
TACCGATCTTGCCCACAATATCAAGGTGGTCATCACCGTCGATATCGGCCAGAGTAACATTCGTCCAGGCTGCATCGGCCCAGCGTCCCCAGTATTGATTGACAAAGGCCGAACCATTCGAATTGGCCACCCACCATTGCCCGTTCGCTCGACCCACCAAATCCGCATCTCCATCTCCGTCAATGTCGGCCGCCATCACGTCTTTCCACGTTACGGCGTTCGACCAAGCTCCCCACAGCTGATTCGTAAACGAAGTGCCATTGGATTTGGCCACCCACCATTGTCCGCCGGTTCGACCTACGATATCGGATCGACCGTCGCCATCCACATCGGCCACCATCACGTTGTCCCATTTCACGGCCGTTGACCAACGTCCCCATGTGGTAGTGACAAACTGTTGTCCGTCAGACAAGCTGACGTGCCAAGTCCCGTTCAGTCGACCGGCCACGTCGTCCAGGCCATCGGCGTTGAAGTCGCCAACCAGGATATCAATCCAACCCACGCTAGTGCTCCACGCGCCCAAGAACTGGTTGGAGTATTCTCCGTCATGGAATTTGGCCACCCACCATTGATTTCCGGCGCGTCCTAAGATGTCTTGATCGCCATCGCCATCAATGTCCACGGAACGCACATTCGCCCACGCCACGGCGGGCGACCACTGAGCGACCTTTACATTCGTAAACTGACTTCCGTCGGACTTGGCGACCCACCAATCGCCGCCGGTTCGCCCGAAAATATCGACACCGTTGGTGGTGGCGCTGATCGAACGACGTTCCAATGGTTCGTAGTAAACATCTTCTACTGGATCCAAGGCGTACGGCCCGATGGGAACTTCCGGGTCGGCAATCATGTTGCGAACGAATGTTTCATCGTTCCTGGCCGCCAAGTCAAACACGAGTTCTTCCAGTACGTCCAAGTTCGCTCGATCCGGTCGATCATCACTGCCCGAACGCACATCATTCACACCCGCTCCGCCATCCACCGTATTGAAGCCAGTGCCGCCAAAGACACTGTCATTGTCGGGGCCGCCCGAGACGATATCGTTCTGAGTTTGACCGTACAGGAAGTCGTGACCGGCGCCGCCGTCGATGGTGTCGTTGCCAAAGATCGAACCAGCGAAACTGCGATGATAGTGATTGGTCGTTTCAAAGAATTCTCGGTCCAAGAAATTGACCTTGAATTCGGGGTCTCGTTCATCGAATCTTGGATTTGCACTGTCAGCCAAGAACGTGGCGGCTACGGAAACGCTGTCGCCCAACACGTAGTCGTTGCCTTCGTTCCCCTGAATCGCGTCCGAACCCGCCGTAATGATCACTTGCTGCAACTCGCCGCCGCGTTCACCAAAGTACGCGTGCGGCAGATCGAGCAATAGTTTGTCGTAGTCAAAATCGTGGTGCCGAGTTTCCAGGTGCCGAGCGATATTGTCTAGCAGTTCCTTGATTTCCAGTTCTCGCAGTACCTTTTCCACTTCATTGGGCGGCGTGACCAGCAAGACCGGAATCCCGATGGCGCCAAAGTCACCAATGATCAGGTCGTCTCCTGAACCGCCACCAACGACGTCATTTCCGACCGACAATTGATATTCAAAGTCCCACGGAATGGACTGCAATTGCGCTTCCGAAAAATTGCGATTCGAACGATTGTGATGCGCTGCCATGTGATTGGCCAAAGCAGCGTTGGCACTGGTTCGTTGCGAAACCAGCGAAGCTTCTGTCGCCAGCCACCGATCCAGCGGAATGTGCGAATCAGACGCAATTAATTCAAAACGTTCGCCGGTCACCAATGGCGTGATCAACGTACCATGATCTGCATCAATCAAATCATCTCCGCCTCCACCTTGAATCTGATCGTTCCCAATGAACAGCCGATGCAAGTCGGGCGAAACCGTGCTGGGCGCGCCGGTCGCTGACGCAATGCGTTGCGATAGTATTTGATAATGCGCTTCAAACACCACAAATTCTGCGTCCGTAGCCAGATGCTGCAAGTCCAGCAGATACTGCTGCAAGTCCTGATGCGCCAGAGCAAACGTCGTTTCGGACACCGGCAGGCCCAATTCATAAGAACCAATGATCAGCCCTTCATCACCAATGATGCGGTCATTCCCAGCGCCGCCGTCAATCACATCACTGGCCACTCGTACGTCACGAACCAGATGATCAGCCGTTCCCAGTTCGTGCTGTTGCCGAGTGAAATCGAGCGTGGTGATGCCGAAGGAATGCATTAGCCGAGCGAAAGCGTCGAGTGCATCGGTTCTGGCATCTTCTATCGTTTGCATGCCCGGAATCACCGGCGAATAAACACTCGCTTGATCCGCCAAAATCAAATCGTCTCCGCCATCACCCGCAAGGTTGTCGTTGCCCGGTAGGACTTCGGTGTGTCGGACTACGTCGGGCACCATTCGAGCGTACGTCTTGAGTTGCGTGCCGTTGCTGAGTTGTAAGTTGCCAGCTTCCACGTGATCCAGGATGACACTGTTTTCCGCCGCCACAATGTTGGCAGTCAACATCGGCAAGTGATATGGATCGTTCATTTGGAATTCTTCGGGCATGAATGTCATTGGCGTGGTAAAGACCGAACCGAATTGGTCCAGCTGCACTCCCAAACGACTGTCTTCGTTTTCGATCAAACGAATTCCTTGCGACACATGCGGCATCTGAGTCCAGAATGGAACTTGATTGTCCATCTGGTCGCCTACAACTAAATCGTCGCCCTCGCCGCCGTGAATCGTATCGTTCCCTCGTTGACCAAACAGCACGTCTTCACCATCGCCGCCGTCCAGTTCATCATGCGTCCAGGGCGTCACGTCAATTAACAGCAAATGCGTTTCCCAAGCACCGTTGTTGGCCGTCACCTTGGCTCCGCTGCCGTTGTAAACGCCCGCCGCCACGACGTAGTCCGCTTCTAACAGTTTCTTGGCAAGTGACGGATCTAGCTGTTCCAGAGGCGTGGTGTGCATGGGAATGGAATCGGTGATGGTGCCCACCATTTCCAAAAAGACGTCTCGATGCCACGAACCATTGTCGTTTTGACGAGGTGTACCGTTTTTGTGGTAGTCGCGAATAATAGCGCCGACGTCGGCCAGCACCGTGTCATTTCCCGCACCCGCTCGAATGGTATCGGTGTCCAATTCGCCCAGTAGTTCGTCATCACCACCGTTGCCTTCAATTTCGTCGTTACCGCGTTGACCGTGGACAATGTCGTCCCCTTCGCCACCTCGGATCGAATCGTCACCGGAAATATAGTCTTCGTCATCGTAACGCTGCACCGTGCGAATCACGTCGGGGAATGGATCGGGGTAACGTTCCCATTGATCGTCGTAGCCTTCCAGTAAGGTACGAAGCAGCAGGCCGTTGTCGCCCAGAATCACATCGGCGTGGTTGCCGCCGTCGATGGTGTCGTTGCCGTCCAGCCCGAACAGAACGTTGTGACCACCCGTGATGTCATCTTCACCGTCATTGCCGAAGATGACGTCTGGTCCTTGCTGACCCAAGATAAAATCGTCCCCCGAGTCCCCGTAGATCAGATCCGGTCCCGCTCCGTACGTTTGGTCAAAGAAGATGGAACGGAAGTCTTGATTCGGCTCCAGACGAGCATCTCGGAGGCCATGATCACCCAAAATAATGT
>JAGQOZ010000596.1 GCA_020426955.1 Planctomycetales bacterium | reverse complement strand
TCCCCAACGGAACCATTGTGGAATTTTATTTCACCGTAACCGACCAGGACGGTAACACTTCGATTGATCCCGCCTTGGAAACGGACGCCGCCGATCGCACGGCCAACTACTTGTACCAAGTGATCGATGACGCACCGAACACTCAGACTTGGCACGCGAATGATCAACCCATCCACTACTTGATCATGCGTGACGCAGAGCGTCTATTACTGGCCGACATCGGTGACGGCCCGTTGGCCCAGGCGGAAAGCAACGCGCAGATGAATGGCACGTTGATTCGCATTGATGGCAACGGCGCGGATGTGCGTTATCTGACCGGGATTCGAAATCGAGGTGGTTCCAGCCGTATTGGGCCACCCAACAATTATCGAATTAACGTTCCGCATGATCGCCCACTGGACGACGCTGTTTCGCTGAACTTCAACAGTCGCTTTACGCACGCGCAGGTGATCGGCAGTGCTATTTTTCGACTGGCCGGACTCACCGCCGCAGAAGCCGCACCGATCCAAGTTCGACTGAACAATCTTAACCTCGCGGAACCGGACGGACCGCTGATGTTCGGTTCGTACGTCAACATGGAAGTGGTCAACGGCAGTTTTCCGGACAACCATTATCCGGATGATCGTCGAGGCAATTTCTATCGCGCATTCGCCTTTGGAACCAAGAATGCATCGCTGGAGTATTTGGGGCCCGATGCCGCGCCGTATGCGGAATCGTACGAAAAGATTACCAACGAAGAGGACAACGATTGGTCCGATATCATCCAGCTGACGCAAGTCTTGACTGAAACACCGGACGCAGATTTTGTAGCCGAATTGGAACAGACCATCCATGTCGATCAGTGGCTACGATACTTGGCGCTGGATAGCCTGCTGGGCAATCTGGAAACAGGTTTGAATCTAGGAACCGGCGACAACTTCTGGCTGTATCGCGGCACTGTGGACAGCCGTTTTGAAATCATTCCACATGATTTGGATACGATCTTGGGTCGAGCTCGAGTGGGCGAACCGAACCGCAGTATCTTTACGTACACCAACGTTCCGGGGCTGCGGCGATTGCTGACGCATCCCGATCTGGTGCCTCGTTACTATCAAGCTTTCTTGGACCTGATGGACGAAGTTTACAATCCGGAAACGCTACATCCGCTGCTGGATCAGCTGCTGGGCGATTGGGTGCCGGCAGACGAATTGCACGAAATGAAGCAGTTTATCGTCGATCGCACCGCCGGCGTGTTGGCTCAGATTCCACAAGAATTCACCATCACTAGCCAGCTGGACGAAGTCAACGGTATCGCTCGCAGCACACAACCAGCCATCGATGTGATAGGCACCGCCAATGCCGTGACAACGCGTAGCGTGACCGTCAACGGACAGTTGGCGGAATGGTCTCCGTTCAGTCGAGAATGGTCAGTACGCACGTCCAGTCAAGGTGAAACGACAACACTGATTCCGTTTGGTTCAAACTGGCGTTTCTTGGACGATGGTTCGAACCAAGGCACTCGTTGGCGACGCCGTGACTTTGACGATGTGCCGTGGCGAACCGGCATCGCACCGCTCGGCTATGGCGAAGGCAACGAAGCGACCGTCGTTTCTTTCGGATCAAATTCCGCCGACAAGTATGTCACCACCTATTTCCGCCAGACCTTTGATGTGGCCGATGTGGATCAGGTCCGAGATCTCACGTTGCGGTTGCGACGTGACGACGGAGCGGTAGTGTATTTGAATGGTCAAGAAGTGGTGCGCAGCAATATGCCCATTGGCGACATCGATTTCCAGACGGTTGCGTCCAGCTGGATTGGTGGTGGCCTGGAAGGGCAAACGCTGTCTTATTCCATCGATCCAAATTTGCTGCTGGAAAATGACAACATCTTGGCAGTCGAAATCCATCAACGCAGTCCCATCGACGATGACTTGCGATTTGATTTAGAACTGGAAGCTGCCGTCGGACAAATCCAAGGCGGTGTCGCGTTGCTACCGGGATTAAATCGAATCACGGTGGAAGCCTTCGACGGTGTGAACGGCACGGGAAATATCGTTGACGTTGATTCGATCGATGTTTGGTATGACGGAGCGATTGGCAAGAATTCGGCGACGTGCAATTCGTATCAACAGTTCGGTTCGCTGCTTACCCAGAGCCAATTGAGCAATGTAACGCTGACAGAAGACGCCGTGCTGGGCGCGTGCGGAGCGGCATACCGGATCAGCGGCCAGTTGAACGTTCCGGCCGGCGTGACGCTGACCATCATGCCTGGCACAACTCTGTTTTTTGAAGAGGACGCCGGACTGACGGTGAATGGTGGTCGCTTGGTTGCCGAAGGAACTGCCTATGAAACGATTCGGTTCACTCGTAGCCCATCCTCCGTTGGCAGTTGGCAAGGAATTCAATTCGTTGAAACGATGCAAGACAATCGGCTGCGCCATGCGATTGTCGAACACGGCGTGACCGAGGAAGGCATGGTGGGGCTGCGAAGTTCGCAACTGCTGATCGAATCGACCACGTTTGATCATACGGACCGCTTCCGCATTCGGACCGTCGATTCTTCGTTGGTGATCCGCAATAGCCGGTTCGAAGATATCTTTGCTGCAGACCAACCGCCCACGACCGACAATCGCAGCGAACACATCTGGGGCAGCGGTATTGCCGACGATGGACAGCTGTTGATTGACGGCAACTACTTTGGCACTACCAAAGGCCACAACGACGCCATGGATTTTGACGGAGCGGAACGTCCGGGACCGATTCCCGTGATTATCAACAATTTCTTTGCCGGAACCGGCGACGACGCATTGGATTTGGAGACCGATGCGCATATTGAAGGGAACGTCTTTCGCAACGTTCGCAAGGATGAATTCAATTCGTCAACGGGTGACGCCAACGCGATCTCCGCCGGCAATGGGCGTCACTATGTGGTGGTTCGCAACACGTTTGAAAACGTGGATCACGCTGTCCAAGTCAAAGATGACGCCTTTCTGACGTTTGATCACAACACTGTGGTGGGTGTCCCCGTGTCTGCTATCTATTTTGATTTGCCCGATCGCAGTCCGGGAAAAGGAGCCATAATCACCGACAGCATTTTTGCTGATACGGTGGCCACCTTCAGCGCCGCCGATCAAGCAGAAATCGTCGAAGTCCATCGATCGATCGTCATGCCCGACGCAGTCGCCTATGGTAGTGACAACCTTGTGGCAGACGCTCGTTTTGTGGCGCCGCAGAATCATGATTTTCGGCTGCGCCCGAGTTCTCCGGCGGTGAATTTCGGTGATTCGGGACTCGATCTGGGTTCCGCTGTGCGAACTGGTGCCGTGATCGGTTCGCGCCGGCCTGAATTGGAAACGACCAGCCATTCCTCTGCGTTTCAGATTTTCGGAGCGGGCATGGAAGCGTATCGCTATCAACTAAATGATCAACCGCTGAGCGAAATTCGTAGGATGGACGAACCGATCGAGTTGTCGAATTTGGCGAATGGAACGCAACGATTGCGAGTGATCGGGCGAGATTCCGCCGGACGTTGGCAAACGCTGGCCGATGCCGATGAATATGTTTGGAACATTAACGATCAGCTGCCGCCCATTCGTATCAACGAAGTTTTGGCGTCGAATGATTCGGCATTTTCGGCGAGTGAAACG
>JAGQOZ010000595.1 GCA_020426955.1 Planctomycetales bacterium | reverse complement strand
CGTGCAATGTCATTCAGTCCTTTTATTGTTCGTAACCTGGACGGCCGGTATCGCCCAGCCGCCCGCGCTGGACGTCCACCATCTGGACAATCCTGCCTCGGATGGGTGGCACACGGAAGCGTTTACTCGGCAGGTCGAAGCCCAATTGGCCGAAGTCAGCTCGTTCTTGATCCCTTCGAACGCGTCTGACACTCGCCCGCCCGACATCGCCGCACCGCAACCCAGTATTCGCTCGTTTGACCGCAGTCAACTGACGTCGGTCTTTGATAACGCGGGTCTGGTGGTTCGTCGTGCTTCTCTCGCAAAGCAACCAGATGCAGAATCATTCTTCGAATTCTTGCGCCAGTTACGCGACGGTTCGTTTACTCAAGCTAAATTCAAAGTCATTTCCGTCGAAATAAAAGGCGACAGCGCGACCACTCGAATTCTAGCGACGCTGATCCGCCATTCGTCCGAAGATCACGTCGAACAGAACATGACGTGGCAAGTCGGTTGGCAAATTGGTTCGAGCGACGCCTTGCCCCTGATCCAATCAATCCACGAATTGACACTGGAAATCAGTTCCAGAAATTCAAGCAACACGCTGTTTCTGGATCGGACGCCTGCGCTGTTCCAAGACACCGTGTCGACAAATTCCCAATTGGTAAATGGTCAACCGTATTGGCTACGACGCATTGAACAGCATCATGGCATGTACAATCCCGCGCAGAATGGCATCGCCGTGGCGGATGTGAACGGCGATCAACGTGATGATGTGTATGTGCTGCAACCTGGTGGACTACCGAACCGGCTGTTCTTACAGCAAGCGGACGGAACACTTCAAGACGTTTCGGCCGAATCTGGCTTGGAGGTGTTGGATAATTCGCACGCCGCGCTTTTTGTCGATTTAGACAACGACGCCGATCAAGACGTCATCGTGACCACTCGAGATGCCGTTTTGGTATTCCACAATACGAAACAAGCCACGTTTGAATTGGTTCAAGCGATCCCGGAAATTGCCGATGCCTATTCGTTGGCCGCCGCCGACTTTAACAAGGATCGCTTTCTGGACGTCTATGTCACGGCATATTTTGATACGTCTGCAGATCGAGGTGCGTTGCCGGTTCCCGTTCCGTACTTTGATGCCAAAAACGGAGGCCGTAATGTTTTGTTGCAGAATACCGGACGAGGCCAGTTTGCGGATGTCACTCAGGCAGTGGGTCTAGACGAAAATAACCATCGCTTTAGTTATTCGGCTATCTGGTTGGACTTTGACCAAGACGGCGATCCTGATCTGTATGTGGCTAATGATTTTGGGCCGGATTCGCTGTTTCGACACGACCGTTCGAATCAAGCCAGTCACTTTACGGATGTCAGCGATGTTCTGGGGCTTCCGCCAGGTGCGTTCGGTATGTCGGCGTCGGCCGGGGATTTTGATCAAGACGGCTGGGAAGATATCTACGTGGCCAACATGTTTTCTTCGGCCGGAAATCGCATTGCCACTCAACCTGCGTTTCGGCCCGAAGCGACTTCGCAACAAAAAGCGGCGTTTCAAAAACTGGCCGCCGGAAATTCGCTTCTCATGAGCCACCAAGGGAAACGTTTTCACGAAGTCGCAGCCGACGCAAACGTGGCCATGGGACGCTGGGGTTGGGGCGCCAACTTTGCCGACATCAACAACGATGGCTGGTTGGATCTGCTGGCCACCAACGGCTATATCACAGGCGAAGTGGCCGACGATTTGTGAAGTCTGTTTTGGCGGCAGGTCGTGTCGCATTCACCCTTGGCCGAATCAGAATTCCAACAGCGAACGCCGTCCGTGTTAACTTACCGAGACCAATTGCGGAAGCTGGACGGCATGATCAATCACGGTGGATCGCTCAGCGGTCACGAACGCAACTGCGCGTTCCTGAACGTGGGGCCGCAATCCAACGGCGTTGCGACGCATCACGGTCATTTCGCCAATATCAGCGCGATAAGTGGTTTCGATTTTGCCGACGACGGTCGCTGTGTGGCCTTAACGGATTGGGATGCCGATGGTGATTTGGACGCGTGGCTGATGAACCGCACCGGGCCTCGCGTTCGATACTTGGAAAACCAAACGAATGCGCCGAAGCACGCGATTCTGATTCGCTTGATGGGTAGGTACAGCAATCGAGATGCGGTGGGGGCTCGAGTGGTCTTGCAGGCAGCGCCAAATTCGCCTCGTCCCGGATCGCCCAGCACACACACGTCACGCAATTTGGTTCGGACGGTTCGCGCCGGCGAAGGATTTTTGTCTCAGTCTACTAAGACGTTACATTTCGGTACAAATGAAGCCGAAGGTGTATTTTCGGGGACCATCTTGTGGCCTTCGGGGCGAACGCAGCAGTTGAAAGGACTTCGTACCGGACATTTGTACGAAATTGTCGAATCCGATTCGCCCGCCGCAAGATTCGCGAAAGCGGTCGAGCTGAAAGACAAGGCGTCGCGAACGGTCGAACGCAAACCGATTGGTAATCGTGCGTCGGACAGCGTCACGTCCGACAAAGCCGCCATTCTATTGACCAGTCGCCTGCCCGTCCCCGAATTGCCCTACACGTCGGCCGCCGGAGAAAGCGTGTCCGCCAACAATCCAACGCACGCCGGTCCCACGCTAATCAATCTGTGGGCAACGTGGTGCGTCCCCTGCCGCACGGAGCTTGTCGATCTTCACCGCCACGCCGACCGCCTTGCTCAGCACAAGCTGAAAATCGTCGCCTTGGCAACGGACGACTTGGCAACCGACGATGCGGACAGCATACAAGCGGCGATGCGTGCCATTCAGCAACCGTTAGCCGATCGGCTGGAATTCGGCACTACTTCGGCCGCAACGCTCCACCGCATGCAATTCTTGGATGATACTCTCTTTTCGCAAAAACGCCCGCTGGCCGTTCCGACCAGTTTTTTGCTGAATGAGGACGGTACGTTGGCGGCCATTTATCGAGGCCCGATTGATATCGCAGCGCTACAGGAACACTTGGATCGACGCACGCTGACCGGAAAGGAACTGTACGACGCGGCGCTGCCGTTTTCCGGCTGGTGGTATCGGCCGCATTCGTCCCCACCGCCGCTGACACTGGCCATTGAAATGTTTCAGCGTCGTGAATGGTTGGACACGGCAAACTATCTGCAACGTTATTCGAACCAGTTCGCCTCGCAGCCAAATTATGTTTCGTTGTGTGCGAAGTTAGCGAGTTCGCTTGGTCAAGCCAAACACGATGCGGAATCGATTGCCATGTATCGGCTGGCGTTGGCTCAAGATGCCAACAATATTGCCGTACTGAACAATTTGGCATGGAAGCTGGCGGGAGCGAATGACAAGCTCTTGGCAGCAGAAGCCGTGGAATTGGCTCAGCGAGCAGCCAAGCTGACAAACCATCGATCGGTCACCGTGCTGGATACGTTGGCGACGGCCCAGTCGGCCCACGGTGATCGGTTGGCCGCGTTGTTAACCCTGCAGACGGCGTTGCGCATTGCCAATTCGGAAGAAAAAGCTGCTGTTACGGAGCGAATTCGCCAGCTTCAGGCTAATCCAGACTGATCGTCCCAAGACATATCCGCCGCGTTTCGCGACACCGCCATGTCGAATCGTTCCGCCGTTTTCGTCGTTCCTAGGCAGAAAGCCGGTAACCTCGCCGCATCGCCGGTGTCAATTGACATAACCGCTAAGACCGCCTATTCTTACT
>JAGQOZ010000594.1 GCA_020426955.1 Planctomycetales bacterium | reverse complement strand
TTAATCCGGTCACTAGTCGAGCCATCCCTGACGCCACGGTCTGTTTGTCTAATGCGCCGTAAGCGATGCGAATCGAACAGCCTGTGTCGACTCCAAACGTACTGCCGGGCATTACGGCAATTCCGAATTCGCGAATTAACCGCTGCACGATGTCCAAATCGAGTTGCGCCGTTTCAAGACGAGCCAACGCGTAGAACGCACCTTGAGGCGTGGGAACCGTGCAACGATCACCTAACGTTGCCAATTCGTGCAGCACCAAGTTTCGCACTTCTTGAAAGCCGGCAATTTGCTGCTGACACCAACTTCGTCCAGCTTGCAGTGCGGCTGCGGCAGCCAGTTGGTTCACGATCGGCGGACAGACCAAATTGGTATCTTGAATCTTCTTGACGTTGGTCAGCAGGTCGCTGGGAATCACCATGTAACCCATACGCCAGCCGGCCATGCCGTACGCTTTGGAAAGCGTAAACAAGCTGATGGTGTGCGGAGCGCTGTTCGGCAATGACGCTGCTGAAAAGTGCGAAACGTGGTCATATACAAAATATTCGTAGGCTTCGTCACTGATATGGTAAATCTGTTTCTGCTGGCACAGCTGATTGATTTGCAGCAGATCTTCAGCTGCATAGACGGCGCCCGTCGGGTTGTTGGGAGAAACCGTCACGATCGCGCGCGTCTTGTGCGTAATGGCGTTTTCCACAGCGGCCATGTCTAACTGGTAATCAGCTTTGGCTGGAATAATCACCGGCAGGCAGCCCGCCATGTCGATTGCCATTTCATGATTAAAGTAAAACGGACTGACCAGAATGATCTCTTCGCCCGGATCGGCAATTGCCAGAATCGCGTTTAGAAATCCCATGTTCGAACCGGAAGTCACCACGATTGCATAGCGATCATCCAAACGAATATCGTTTTCGCGAATCACCTTGTCGGCAATTTGCGCCAGCAATTCGTCCGCTCCCAAGACGGACGCGTAGCGGTCAATACGTCGTTGATTTGTAATGGCCTGGGCGGCGGCTGTTCGAGCGGCATCGGGAGCGTCGTAGTGCACCACACCTTGCCCTAGCGAAATGGTTCCCGGATACTGACGAATCCATTCGCCCACGACGGGGACCATGGGAGTTTGTACCTGTGCCATGCGTTGAGACAACGGAGTTCGCATCGGACTGAATTCCATCGAATGAGGTAACGGCATAAAAAAAGCCGAGCAAAACGAATTTGCTCGGCCACCATCTTCATCGCCGGACAAGGCGTCAGCAGCTTACTTGCCGCCGCCACCAGCTGCCGGTTGCTGTTGAACTCGCTTACGAACGTCGGTTTCCAAAACACCAAACGCCGCTTCATGTCGCTGTACGGACATGCTAAGCGCGGCCAGCAATCGCTTGGCAGTGTAGTGGTTTAGAATGATACGTTGGCTAACGGGAATTGGCTTTTCCGGTACACCAACGGGTTGTGTGTTCAGACCAAAGTCAATGATCAATTCTTCGGGTGTGCCGGTAACTCGGCAAAAATTCGCGTACAAGCTGGCGACTTTCGAGTCATCCAGCTGGACCTGGGGCTGCTGTTGTTGTGCTGCTGCCGGAGCTGCCTCGGGTTTCTTTTCTTCTGCCATTTGATTTCTCCTCAAGCATATTACGGAAGGAAGCGAAAGCTATTCTGTCTGATATCGTCACGGGGATCGGCCAAGATTGTGCTTTTTTCAGACGCTCCCCAGTGACCTCCTTTCGGATAGTTGCAATTGTCCTAATTGTGCGAAGATTAGCAACCCAATTCGAATATTTCCTTTTTTGTTTGACTTGCGAATTCCAGGCGATCTTCCTTTTCGATTAAAGAAGTCGTAAGAACAGGCCGATCGCCGTGCCCAGCAAGACCATCACGGCAAACATGCCGCTCAAACGAAACTGCCACCATTTTGTCTGGTCCAGCCACAAGTATCGCTCGGCGAATTTGCGAAGCAACCAGCAAACCAGCCACGTCAGCCAGAACGTGATGTAGAAGTAGATTCGAGCGACTCCTTGAAACAGCCATATCGAATCCGGCAACCGAAGCTGGCGAACCAGTTCGTACAGTTGCATGGTCGGGTGCATGACAACATGCGTCCAACCAGACCAACCGAACAGCACTGAATTGAATACGGAAACATGCATCGCCAGGCTCACCAGAAAAGCTCGCGAAAGAAAATGTTGTTCCAGCCGAGGACGTTTGCGCAAGACCCAAATCCCAATCGCGGCGATAGCCAGATTGGCCAGCGTCAGGGCAAAGCTAAATGAGAACGAGGTTCCTGGCTTCAAATGCGTCAGATCTGGCGCTTCCGGTTCGTAAGCTATGGAGACGATTCGCACAAAAGGCCCAGGCGAAAGCATGACGTTGGACGCGTCACAACCGTCAAAAAACAGGACCGAAAAGAGCAACAAGAACCGCAAGCCGTACGCTCGCTTCGTCCGACTCCAGTCGACCGGCGTTTCAAGATTGAACGAAGTTTCGCTTGGTTCGCTACGCATGAATCTGACCGAGTCCGGCAAGCCGATGTTTTTCCGAGTTGGAACAGCTTACAATGCACGCTTCCCGTTTTGCAAATGAAGAAAATCTGTTAGCACGAGGTGGACCATGGATCGCCGCATCTTTTTAAAATCTTCCGCGTTGGCAACTGCTATTACCGCGAACGCCTATTCCACGTTGGCACAAGCCAAACCAACTCGACGAGTTGGTTTGATTGGTTCCGGCTGGTATGGCAAGTGCGATTTACTGCGATTGATTCAGGTCGAACCGGTGGATGTCGTTTCGTTGTGTGATGTCGATAGTACCATGTTATCCGAAGCGGCCGAATTGGTCGCTTCGCGTCAAAAATCCGGCAAGAAACCTCGGACCTATGCCGACTATCGAGATTTACTTTCGGAACAAGATCTGGACATTGTCCTGATCGCCACGCCAGATCATTGGCACGCGCTGTCTATGATTGAAGCGGTCAAGTCGGGCGCCGATGTCTACGTGCAAAAGCCAATCAGTGTAGATATCGCCGAAGGCCAAGCCATGTTAGCCGCAGCTCGGAAACACAACCGAGTGGTCCAGGTGGGAACGCAACGCCGCAGCACGCCACATATCATGGACGCCAAAAAGAAAATTGTCCAAGAAGGTAAGCTCGGGAACATCGGCTTGGTAGAAATCTACTGTTATTATCATATGCGAGCCAACCGGAACCCTGCCGATACCGCTCCGCCCGCCAATCTGGATTACGAAATGTGGACCGGTCCCGCGCCCCTGCGGCCGTACAATTCGCTGGTGCATCCGCGCAGTTGGCGAGCGTTCATGGAATATGGAAATGGCATTGTGGGTGATATGTGTATTCACATGTTAGATATGGTTCGCTGGATGTTAGATTTGGGATGGCCCAAATCGGTTTCGTCGAGCGGTGGAATTTTGGTCCAAAAAGACAGCAAGGCGAATATCTCTGACACGCAGACCGCCACCTTCGAATTTGACGATTTTCCCATGGTCTGGCAGCATCGCACCTACGGACATTCGCCCGATCCAGAATATCCCTGGGGCGCTACCATCTACGGTGATAAGGGTACGCTGAAGGTAAGCGTCAACAAGTTCGATTTCACTCCGTTCGGTGGCGGTCAGCCGATCCATCAAGATGTCAAAATGGAGTTGGAAGAATTTCCGGAAGACCAAACGGAAAAGGATTTGGAAA
>JAGQOZ010000593.1 GCA_020426955.1 Planctomycetales bacterium | reverse complement strand
CATCAATATCATCGTCGGAATGCGCATTAGAAACAAACAACGCTTCAAACTGACTGCATGGCATATAGACGCCTCGTTCAATCAACCCCCAAAAATATTTACCAAAACGCTGCGTGTCACATTGAGCCGCGGAATTCCAATCGGTGACCGGATCCGGATGAAAAAACAGTGTCATCATACTGCCAACTCGATGCAGAAAATGCGGTACATTCGCCTGCGCCGCCGCGCTCGACAAGCCGCTGGCCAATTTCGCGCATTTCTGTTCCAAAACTTCGTACGGAGGATTGTTCTTGAGTTCGGTCAAAACGGCAATTCCGGCGGCCGTAGCAATCGGGTTTCCGCTCAACGTTCCCGCTTGGAACACTTTGCCCGCAGGCAACACATGATCCATCACATCCGCTCGACCACCATACGCTCCCAGCGGCAAACCGCCACCCACAATTTTTCCCATGGTGGTCAGATCGGGCGTGACACCTTGCAGTTGTTGCGCGCCACCCAAAGCAACTCGGAAACCGGTCATCACTTCATCATAGATCAACAGCGAACCTGCGTTTGACGTAAGACTTCGCACGGCTGACAAGAATTCGTCAGTGGGCGAAACGCAGCCCATGTTGCCGCACACTGGCTCCAAGATCACGGCGGCAATCTTTTCGCCGAATTCAGCGAACGCGGTTCGCAATCCTTCGACATCATTGTACGACAAGACAATCGTATCTTGCGTGGTGCCGGTCGTTACACCAGGCGAATTGGGCACCGCCAACGTAGCGGCCGCACTACCGGCAGCGACCAACAAGCTATCAACATGACCGTGGTAGTTTCCGGCGAACTTTACAATCATGTCTCGACCAGTGAATCCTCTCGCAACTCGAATCGCACTCATCGTCGCTTCGGTTCCGGAATTGACCAGCCGCACTTTTTCTACCGAAGGGACACATTGCGTGATGAGTTCAGCCAATTGGTTTTCCGCTTCGGTCGGCGCGCCGAAACTGGTCCCGTGGGCCGCGGCTTGTTGGACGGCTTGGACCACGGGCGGAAAGGCGTGGCCCAAGATCATTGGTCCCCAAGATCCGATGTAGTCAATGTAGCGGTTGCCATCAATGTCAAATAAGTACGCTCCTTCGCCTCGCTGAAACACAATTGGATCACCGCCGACCGCCCCGAACGCTCGAGCCGGACTGTTGACGCCGCCCGGCATCAGAGACTTGGCTTTTTCAAACGCCGCTCGGCTGTTTGCCAAAGAAATCGCCATCATACTTCCTTCAAAATGAATTTAAGAAACCTTTTTGCAAATGGTTTATAACCCACGCACCGCAACTTGAAAACTTGCCGTTTCCGCAACGTGCAACTCGGTAAGCAATCCGTTACACTTCAGTCCCGAAAGACAAGAACGTAGTGGACAAGGCGACGAGTCCCACAAACACGTAGTGGACAAGGCGACGAGTCCCACAAACACGTAGTGGACGAGGCAACGAGTCCTGGGGACTCCGGATTCGTTACCTGGTCCACGACAGCAGTACTAATTCAAAACACGTGAGCGAGCAAAAAATACGATGTTACGATTCGAACGAAGTTGGTTCTGTTGGGCAATGTTGTCCTGGTTGGTGATGCCGCTTTCGGCTGCCGAATTAGCTCGATTAGATGAATCGAATTGGGACCGCCTGCTGCCGGCCGGCAAAGAAGTCGACGCGATCTACGACGACTTCGTGCTGAGAAATGATCAGATCGTGGTGGTGATTGCCAACCCGATTGCAACCAGAAACGCTAACATGACCGTTCGCGATGTCGGTGGCTGCGTGATTGATCTGACTCGCAGAGACATCCAAAGCGACCAACTCAGCTGTTTCTATCCTGGCGCCGGCGCGCTGCAGTGGCAATTCCCACCGAACGCTCGGATTGCTATGGCGCAGCAAGCGGCAACGGTCGGCTTGACGTTGACTTCGCCGGCCTCGGAGGGAAAGCCAGAAGTTCAATTGGTTTATTCGCTGACGGACGGCCAGCCCTTTTTGCAGATTGCCACTTCGTTTCAGAATCCGCATGCCGAACCGATTCAGGTGGAGATGCTGGATGCGATTCGAGCAGACCGGAGTTTTTCGTTCGAACTGGACGCCGCCCAGACCACCTTGATTTTCAGCGACGATTGGTGGCGACAAGCCTACGCCGTGGTACCCGAACAACAGCTGGTTTCCGGCGTCGGCGATTCTATTCAGCGAAACCGACCGATCTTGACGTATTCAGAAACAGCATTGACCGAACCTGTCATGCTGGAAGCCGGCGCGGGAACGGAACCGATTGTGCGCCGTCTGATTCCCGCCGCCAATACTCTGGAGCTGGCTTCGATTCTGCGACGTCTACAAAACACGTCGCAGCACGACGTAAAACTGAATGTGGTGGATGCGGCTGGACCTATTGAAAATGCTCAGGTTTTGGTTTCGCAGATAACAACGGATGAACAGGGCGAACCGGCGGATCGCATGATCGGTTCAGGGCGAACGGACGACCAAGGAAATCTGGCGTTTAGCCTTCCTGTCGGCAACTACGAATTGACGGTTTCCGCCAACGGTCGACCGAGACTACAGCAGAATGTCGAAATTAGCCAAGACATGCATTCCACGCTAACAATGGAATTGCCTGGCTACGTACAAGCGAAAATCACGTGTGACAACAATTTGTCACTTCCTGTGAAGGTACAATTCATTGGCACGGATGGCACGCCCAATCCTGATTTTGGGCCGGACACGGAAGTCGCGAAAATTCGTAATCTGGTCTATTCCGCCAACGGGGTGTTTCGTCAAGAGATTCTGCCTGGTTCGTACCAAGTGATCATTAGTCGAGGAAACGAATACGATGCCGTCTTTACGACGCTAAACGTTCAGCAAGCTGAAACGGCAACGCTGACCGCTTCACTGCAGCGAGTGATCGATTCGACCGGTTGGCTCAGCAGCGATTTTCACAGCCATTCCACTCCGTCCGGCGATAACACGTCTAGTCAACGAGGTCGTGTGTTGAACTTGTTGGCGGAACAGATTGAATTCGCTCCTTGCACGGAACACAATCGCATTTCCACGTACGTTCCTCATTTAGAACACTTTGGCTGCGCGCATTTGTTGGCCACTTGTTCCGGCATGGAACTGACCGGACAACCGTTGCCCGTCAATCATCAGAACGCATTTCCGTTAGTCGAACATCCTCGCACGCAAGACGGCGGCGGCCCCGTCACAGACGAAAATCCTGTGGTTCAAATTGAACGACTGGCCATGTGGGACAACAACGCGGATAAAGTGGTGCAGACGAATCATCCGAATTTGATGCAGATCTTGGGAGATCGAGACTTAGATCAAATGCCCGATGGCGGATTTGAAAAAATGTTTGGCTTTATGGATGTAATTGAGGTCCATCCACCTTCCGACATCTTTCAACCGGGCATCATCGCCACACAGGAACGGCGACTGGGGAACGTAATCTTCAATTGGCTGCAGCTATTAAACTTGGATTACCGAATTCCCGGTGTGGTCAACACCGACGCGCATTACAACTTTCACGGTTCAGGCTGGTTGCGTAACTACATGAAACTTTCCACAGATGATCCTTCTCGAGTGAACATCAACGAAGTGATTCACGCCTGCGAACACGGTCACATAGTAATGACCAATGGACCGTTTCTAACCGTGCAAGCCAAGTCGCCCGAAGGCTCGGCC
>JAGQOZ010000592.1 GCA_020426955.1 Planctomycetales bacterium | reverse complement strand
CCAAGTTCGGGCACGGTGGTGCTCAGTTCCAACGGAGCGTTCGAATATCAGCCCAACGCCAATTTCAGTGGTACGGACACGTTTACCTACACGGTCAGCGACGGGTTCGCGCAAAGCGGTGAAGTCTTAGTAGTGCTGACCATTCGACCGGTCAACGACGCACCTGAAGCAGCCGACGATAGTTACACCATCGACAGTGACCAGACGTTGACCGTCAGCGTGGGCGACGGCGTTTTGGCCAACGATTCTGATCAAGAAAACAATCCGATCACGGCGATTCTGGATCAAGCTCCAGCAAACGGTTCGGTCACGCTGAACGCTGATGGTTCGTTTACTTACACGCCCAACGCATTGTTCAGCGGCACGGATTTCTTCACCTACGTCGCGGATGATGGCACGTCTTCCAGTGAACCGGCCACGGTCACCATTGATGTGACTTCGCCCACCGGTCAATTAGTCACCGTCGCGGCAGCTCAAGATGCCACGTTGTATGAAGACCTGACTGGATCGCAAGCCAACGGAGCGGGCGAATTCTTGTTTGTGGGATCGAACAGCGATGGCGATCGTCGTCGAGCACTCGTGGAATTCGACTTAGCCGGCGCGGATATTCCGCCCGGCGCGTTGATCACGAATGTGACGTTGACCATGAACATGTCGCAAACGGCATCGGGTTCGAACCTGGTTTCGCTGCATGCGGTGGACGCCAGTTGGAGCGAAGGGACGTCGGACGCGACGGGCGATGAACAGTTCGGAGCGATTTCCACCATCAATGATGCGACATGGATTCATCGTCAGTTCAATACCACTAATTGGACGACCGCGGGTGGCGACTTTGGAAGTTCGGCCAGCGCGTCGACACTGGTCGACGCCGTTGGTAGCTATACTTGGTCGTCACCGCAAATGATCACCGACGTAGAAGGCTGGTTGTCCGATCCATCCAGCAACTTTGGTTGGCTGTTGATGGGCGTCGAGGTGGCTAATTCTTACAAGCGGTTTGATTCCAGTGAAAATGCGTCGACGGCCAATCGGCCAGTGTTGAGAATTCAGTGGGATTCGACATTTGTGGCTTCCGCCGAAGCCGAACCGGAAGACTTTCCGTCAGAGATTGTAGCGGCCGCATTGCCAGATACGATTTCGGATTCTAGTTCGATGCCACTACTAGAATCGGCCGGTGAAACCTTAGCGGCCAGCATTGACTTGGAACCGGAAACGGCCATTCCTGTCGACATGGCCGATTTGATGTTCATGCGAATCGACGACGCGTCGGAATCTTATAGCGTATTGCTGAAAGCCCTGGCGTCGAATCGATCCACTGCAACCGATGACATATTTACTGCCGAAGACACCAATTGGCGACCGCTGTAATCCAAGCGGCGACGACAAAGCCGTATCCCTAGGCCAGAATATCGGTGGTACCAAATTGGACCGCGCCATGATTGGTTCGTAGTCCCGCCTTCAGGCGGAACTCTTCTGAAAGCCCATTCCGCCTAAAGGCGGAAATCTCCAGAAAACAATTCCGCCTGACGGCGGGACTACGAACGACGTGCGCTGGTGGATCAAAATCCAGCGAGTCATCCAAAGATTCTGGATCTTCCTTCGAATAACTCGGGAAGTTGCAAGAACGTCTCGCGTCTTGACTGTTCTGGTTGAACTGGAATCCATGTCGTAGAATTCCAGATACGCGTGAACCTTGCCGACAAATTTGTCACCCGTCAATGAGGAGATCATGATGACGACCCGGACGCTTGCCTTCGTACTTATGCTGTTTGCCGCTTCCCTGGTGAACGCTCAGCAAAATTTCAAGCAAACCGTGGGAAATCTGCGAGTGCAACCCGTGGCAGATTCGTCAACGGTCTCTGTGCCGTATATCACTTGGGGAGGTGATGTGGCCACGTTTTTGGCCAACGGCGGCTTGGAAACCAAACCCGGTTCCATTTACGCTCAGAATGGTTTGAAGGTCAAACTTACGGCGGGTGACGATTTCATTCAACAAGTGAAAGATTATGTCGGCGGCAAGTCGCCGTTTCTGCGAGGCACCATGCGGATGCTGGGGCAAGCCAGCGAAGTCTTGGGGCAAGACCCCAGAACCAAACCCGTAGTGATTCTGCAATTATCGTGGAGCGCCGGTGATCATATTGTGGCTCGAGGAAACCTGAAATCACTGAACGACCTACGGCGCGAAGGCAAGAAGGTGCGAATCGCAGTTCAACAAGGTGGTCCGCATGTCGGCTTGTTGTACGATTCGCTGGACGCGGCCAAGATTTCCAAAGGCGAAGTGGACATCGTTTGGGTCGATGATCTAACGGGACCAAACGGGCCGGCCGAAGCGTTTCGCAAAGACAACTCCATTGACGCGTGCTGTGTGATCACGCCTGACATGATTGGCCTGACCGGCGGTATGGAAAGCGCCGGCACCGACGCGGAAGGAAACGTGGAAAATGCACACGTTTTGAATTCCACGCAACAGATGTCTCGGTCTATTGCCGACGTCTACTGTGTGCGGTCGGACTGGTACCGTGACCACCGCGACTTTGTTGAAAAATTTGTCGCCGGCTACCTACAAGCAACCCAACAAACCGTGGGCATGCGCAAGGATTTTGAAGCCAACAAACGCATGTCGGCGGAATATCGCCAATTGCTGACACAAGCTCAACAGATTTTTGGATCGGACGTCCTGCCGACTCTGGAAGTCGACGCACATGACTTACTACTGGACTGCACGTTTGTCGGCTTGCCGGGTCAGATTGCCTTTTTTGAAGACAAAGGAAATTTGAGTGGCTTTGATGCGAAGACCAAAGCCGCGTTGGATTTGGCCACTAGCTGGGGTTATGCCGGCGTCCGATTTGGATTCGATCCGTCGGGCTTGGATTATCAGAAAATTGCCAGTCTCGCCAAAATAGAATACGAACGCCCCCAAGCGTCATCGGGCGGGTTCGCCGAAAATCTGGACTTCTTCCCCGGTCAAGAATTGGACGATCGCACGATTGTCAGTTTCACGATTAATTTCGAACCGAACCAATCCGATTTTTCCGCCGTGCGATATGGATCGGAATTCAACCGAGCCATCCAAGCGGCGTCGACGTTTGGAAACGCCGTGGTAGTGATTCGCGGGCATGCTGATCCAACCAAAGCGTTGATTGAATTCATCAAATCCGGCATGGATCAAGGTTTAATCAAACGCACCGGCCAACGAGACAACTATCGCTACTTCCTGCAGGGAAAACCGCTGGATCTAAACAGCACAGCCGACGTGATCAAGTTGATTGAAACAGGCCGATTCGAAACGAAAAACGCGAAGCCTCGAGAAACCGTGCAAGCTGCCATGAACTTGTCATTGGATCGAGCAAAAACGGTGAAGGACGAATTGACCAAATTCGCCGAACAACAAAAGGTGAACATTGACCTGTCGCAGATCCAACCCGCCGGTGCTGGAATTTCCGAACCGATCATTCCCAAGCCATCCAGCATCAACGAAGCGAAGGAAAACATGCGAGTGGAATTTCGGATCGTTCGAGTGCCTGCGGAAGCACTGAACGAATCCGACTTTGATTTTTGATGGGACGGACTTCCGTCACTTGCTACGCGACGTGACTACAAAAAATCCAGCCGCTTGGGCGCTAGCCGGCGCTAGCCCCGGACGAAACATCGACGCGACCAGCGCCAACGCCATCTTCCCCGGCGGTGAAAAAGTGGACTCGGTTAGCGATT
>JAGQOZ010000591.1 GCA_020426955.1 Planctomycetales bacterium | reverse complement strand
ATGCTGATTGTCGTCACGGCGTCGGCAGTATGGCTTGCGAAGACGTCAAACCGTGTACGTAAGCAGGCGGCAGCCGTCAAGGCACTCGAACAAAATGAGGCCATCGTCCAATTTGACGAGAGCGTTCGTGCACCAAAATGGTTGCGAAACGCGGTTGGCGAAGAGTATTTTCGAAGTGCAAAGTCCGTGGACTTTGCTACTAACCGTGGTAGAAAAAGCGGAACAAAAGAATCAAAGGCAAATGACGAGACCTTACAATATTTGACGTCGCTCGGTCATGTGGAGGAGTTAGAGCTTGGAAACAACGAAGACGTCACCGACGATGGATTGGCACATCTGATATCACTGAAGGATCTTTCGACACTATATCTGTATCGCACCGGAGTTCGTGGTCCAGGACTGGAGCACATCTCGCAGCTTCCGAAGTTAACATCAATCTCATTTAGTCGTTCCCCGCTCGACGATTCAGGCTTGGTACATCTGGGAAGCATGTCTCGTCTTGCTTGGGCAAGATTGGACTACACGAACGTGACAGATGCGGGAATGGTCAACCTTAAAGGAGCCACAGCGCTTGAAACACTATCGTTGCGGAGGACGGTGATTACCGATGAGGGTCTGCGGCACCTTGAAGGTCTAAAACATCTTAAATCACTCGATATGACAGGCACAAATGTGACCTTGAACGGCGTTCAACGGTTTAAGAAGGCTGTGCCAAAATGCAACGTGACCGTGACTTTCGGGCTGGGAGTGGAACCAAACGACGAGCTACTGTTTCCCCCAAACCATGTACCCACGGCAACTGAGATAAACGCAAGACTAAAGGAATTAGAGATAAACGGTGAAGTTAAAACAGACACGTCAATACCTGGAAGTCCGATTGTCTCACTCAGGCTTTGGGGCTGCAATTTGTCTGACAAATCACTTCTCACACTTCTTGAAGCGATGCCCGAACTTCAACAACTTAATTTACGTAGGGGACTAGTGGGTGACGAGTTTATTGCAGGTATTGGAGGAAAACGGATTCGTACCTTGTCTTTGCGGGGAACGCGGGTAACTGATGCTGGTCTAAAGCACCTTGCAAAACTGCCAAATCTGATGGCCCTTTATCTGGACGAAACGGACATCACGGATAAAGGTTTGGCTTGCCTTCACGAAATCAAGACTCTATCAGATGTCTCGTTCGACGACACGCGAACCACCAGGGACGGTGAGTCTAAGTTGAGGGAAGCGTTGCCGAACTGGTAATTGTACCTATCGCTATCGAATGAAGGGTGTTTCCGCACAAAGAGATGGCCCACTTCAACACTCGGGCCATGGTGAAAAGTGCAAGCAAAAGCCGGAGGGTCTCATCGCAGATGGACCCCGGCTTGGCAGCTTGGCGAGCAATCGCGAGCGACCACTTCACGCGGCCGGGCGTATCAGGGCCATCTCAAACGGTCACAGAGGGCGAACGCCGCGCCGGGAAAAGAAGAAGGGGGCAATGTCTGTGGCAGAAATTACTTGCGCGAATGAACCTGACGGGTTACGCTCGAAGCTGTTGAGGATGCGATGGCAATTTCCAGCTTTCGGCATAAGGGGCTTAAAGAGCTCTTCATTAAGGGCACAACGCGGCATATTGGCAAACGCTACCACGCAACGTTGCTGATGCTACTTGACGTTCTGGATGCGATTGACTCGTTGGATGACTGTCACGGCGTGAGAGGGTTTCATCCGTTGCTGGGGAAACGAAGCGGTTCTTACAGCATGATTGTATCTGGCAACTATCGATTGACGTTTGGCTATGATGGCGAGGACGTGATCGATTTAGACTTTGAGGATTATCAATAGGAAGAAGGCAAGCACAATGCAGCGAGACCGGCAACCAACCATTCCAGGCGTGATTTTAAAATCCATTTTTCTGGACGAACGGGGAGTGACGACGAAAGCATTCGCCGAAGCGGTGGGCGTGACGCCCAAGCATATGAGCCGTATTATCCACGGCAAGGCGCGGATCGAGGCGAATCTCGCCGCACGAATGGCAAAAGTGCTGGGAACGAGCGAACGATTCTGGATGAACTTGCAGGCCAATGTTGATATCTGGCAGGCAAGGCGAGATATTCGCCAATGGAAACCGAAAGCCACGTTTCGGCTTTCGGACAATTCGGATCATACGCGGATGTCGTAGACGAATTCTACGTCTCGCTCCTAACTACCGAGGGGCTGGCTTCAGAATGAAATAGTGTTGATTTGAACCATTCGAACCGTCGAACGTCTTGGGACGTTGGCCGCCCATCGGTGAATAGCAAAGTTTCAACTTGCCGTCCTCCAATGCGATGATACCTTCCGAACTCTGCCCTGTTCCGAACGGGCTTTTGGTAATGGTCAGCTTCACGGCTTGAGGTCGCGTGTCTTCAACGAATTCGTATGCCATGACAATAACGAATTGTTCGCTCTTCAAGGTCATTTCCTTTTCGCTGATTTGAATGCTTTGACCCTGAAAATGCTGTTCGTCAAGCGATTCGCCGTTTTTCTCGCCTTCGACATAGTTCCATGTGCCAAGAATCTGCGGTTGGGGGATCGTTTGGTTATCTTGCTGCAAATCGACTTTAGACCAGTCGCTGATGACCAAATCCTCCGTCTTGAAGCCAGCCTCTTTTGCGATGGCGATCATTTGCTGAATCTGGTCTTCGGGCACGGTTGATTGCCGGGATAGTATCCAAAGCGCCTTGCGGGACGGATTGCCAACCAACGCAAGATCATAATCGTTGCTCACATGCATGATGAAATAGTTCGGTTCGCTGGGTAGTACAGGACCAAAGCTGACCTTCAAGCGAGGCGGATCGCCAGGTTGTATCTGGGCCTTGCCGGCGATAGCTCGAATTTGTTTTCCATCCGCGGAGTAGGCGGTATTCTTCACCACAACTTCCCCCTCAGCTTCGCCTGCGGAGTACTCAGCAGTTGCCATCGTGTTGGCAGGTTGTTCTGGAGTTGGCAGTCGGGCAATTTCGTACCATTTACCAAGATACTTCGCTGCATCAAAATTCTTAGGAAATGGCAAGGCCTGCGTCGGATCGTCAGCAGCCTGTGCAAACATCCCGAAATTGCTTGTGGCAATGGAAACAAATAAGAGAGGGAGAAGAAATCGTCGCATCTGAAATCCCTAGAAAACAGCCAATATTTTTGGGCTACGAGCTTTCACGAAAAGCCTGCATTAAAAACCGTGGGCACGCATTATACGCCAGAGCAAGCAACTGACCACTTGTCATTACCGTGAAAATTGCTGGGCGGCAGAAGTAGCGGGTTCATGATCAACCAACCCTTTCGTAGCGTTTCGCCTCAACGTTGGTTCTGCCGGATTAGATTTCTCTTCCAGCATTTGCTTGATACTTGTGGACAAAGCAGCAGCATTCAAAGCATCTTCTTTGGGTTGACCGCCGTCCGCTGCCAAAGCACGTTTGAGCTGATCACGGAGTTCAGTGAGTTCCTGCTGGAATGCTTGGTGAGCGAAGGGCGTTCCGATGCGGGTTTGGTAGTCGGTCAGCTGTTTTTCTGAAAGGCGGAGCTTGGCTTCGGCGGCGGTGAGTTGGTCTGGGTAGGTGTTTGCCAGGCGGGTGAGGGCGTTGAGGACGGCTCGGGGGCCTTGGTGTTGGCGAGTGAGTGGTTCGCTGCGAATGAGTGTGCCGGCCAGAAAGACGTCTGGAGCCGAATAGGGATTCAGGCGAATGCCGAAGCGTAG
>JAGQOZ010000590.1 GCA_020426955.1 Planctomycetales bacterium | reverse complement strand
AAATGAGTTTCTGAGTTGCCGTCATTCCACTTCGTTCGAATAGCAACGTCTATTTCGGGACGAATGATTAGTGCAATCCGTAGCGACTCATTTTATAGTGCAGCGTTCTGACGCTGACACCAATGGCTTTGGCGGTTTGTTCGCGATGGAAACCATGCGTCGCCAACGCTTCGCGTATCGCTTTCTTTTCAGCCTCTTCCACAACTTCGCTTAGCAACCGAGGAGCGGCGGAAATTGCGGTGTCGGGTAAGATATCGGTTGGCAAATCGGACGGTTCGATGGTGTTTGAGGTCACTGTAACCACCAGTCGTTCAATCAAGTTGCGCAATTGCCTAATATTGCCGGGCCAAGCAAACGCCATCAATGCCTGGAGCGCCGCACTTGCAAATTGCTTTGGCGGTCGTTGGTGACGTTGGCAAAACAGTTGCAGAAAATGTTCCACCAATAATGGGACGTCTTCTTTGCGTTGGCGTAGCGAAGGAATGTCGATGGGAATCACATTCAATCGGTAATACAAGTCTTCTCGAAACGAACCATCCTCAATCAGTTCCTGGATATTCTTGTTGGTGGCAGAAATGATTCGCGCATCCGACTGCAGCATTTCTTCGCCGCCAATCCGACAAAAATTCCCCGTTTCTAGAACTCGCAGCAGATCTAATTGGCTCTTGGGTGACATTTCGGTGACTTCGTCCAAGAACAGGCTGCCGCCACAAGCTTGTTCAAAGCAACCTGCCTTGCGTCGAGCGGCACCGGTAAAGGCTCCTTTTTCGTGCCCAAACAGTTCGCTTTCCAACAACGATTCCGGTAACGCACCCAAATTAATCGGAACGAAGGGACCGCCACTGCGGTTGCTCAGGTCATGCAGCGCGCGAGCGACCAATTCTTTGCCAGTACCACTCTCACCGTGGATCAGGACGGTGGCGTCCGTTCCGGCCACTTGGCGAATTTGCCGAAACACGTCTTTGATGGCGCTACAGTTTCCGACGATTCCAGTGATTTCGCCCACGTCGGCCAGTTTTTCGCGTAACGACTGATTTTCACCCTTCAAACGGAAATGTTCGACCGCACGACGCACTTGCTGCCGAATCAGATTCAAGTCCACCGGCTTGGTAATGAAATCAAATGCACCTCGACGCATGGCATCCACGGCCGTTTCCACGGTCCCGTGTGCGGTAATCACAATGACCGTGGTAGACGGCTGCAGGTGCAGCAGCCGAGACACCAATTCCAAACCGTCCATGCGGCCGGGAAGTCGCACGTCCGAGATCACCACGGAAAAGGGCGTCGCGTCAAACTTCTCCAACGCTTCGTCCGCGTCGTGAGCTACGTCAATGAAGGCTACTTCGCTGGCCAAGCCCTTGGACAACCCGGAACAGATGTTGGGTTCGTCATCTACAATTAAAAGTCTCGCCGAATCGTTCATGTCACCTCGATGGGAAGTGCAATTTCCACTTTCGTACCAGGGTTCGCATTAATCAGTTCCAAACGGCCCTGATGTTGGCGAACTATCTTTTCGCATATTGCAAGTCCCATGCCGGTTCCATTGCGTTTGGTAGAAAAATAAGGATCGAAGACTCGGTCCATTAAATTGTCGGGGATGCCCGGCCCGGTATCTCGAATGGCAATGTGTACCAGGTTATCCACAGCCGCAGCGCGAATTGTGAGTTTTCCTCCGTCCGGCATGGCTTGAATGGCGTTCAGCAATAGATTCAGCAGCATCTGTTCTACCTTGGCCTGATCCGCCTGAATCGAAGGCAAGTCTTGGGAAACCTGAACAAGTACAGTAATGTTTCCCTGCGTTGCTTGAGGTGAAACCAATGAAATCATGCGGTCCAACAGTGAAACGACATTGACGTCGGACAAATGCAACGTGTCAATCGACGCGTAATCACGAAAACTCTCTAAAACGCCCGTGATTCGGCCAATTTCGGACTTCAGCACGTCCAAACATTGCAGAGTTTCTTCGGTGGGATTTTGTTTCAGCAGCTGTTCGTCCAGCAGTTGTACGTGCAGAGACAGAGCGGCCAATGGGTTTTTGATTTCGTGATGCAGGCCTACGGCTAACGATCCCATTCCCATGTAGCGTTCCATGCGATGAATCTGTTGTTCAATCAGCAATCGTTCCGTCACATCACGCAGCTGCAAAACACTGCCGATCTCTACTTGATTAGAATCCGTCAGCGGCTGACAGAAGCCTCGCAACGTTTTGGTGTGATCTCCTTTAGTAAGCTCAAAGTCGCGAAACAGCTTATTCGCAATGTTCGATTTGGCGTTGGCCATGGCTTCGCGACGAAACGCTTCCACCGGTACACCGGCGAAGACATCGAAAACCTTTTCTCCCAGAATCGTTTCTGTGGTTTCCAGCATTTCGTAGCCAGGCCGATTGCAACTGGTGATCGTCCCTTCCAAATCTGTCGTTAGCACAGCCAAATCCATACTGTTCAGGATGTCACTGGCCAGGATTTTGATGTTTCGCAAAGATGCTTGCGAACTACTGTAGGCTCGAGACAACAACGCCACAGCACATGCGGTGGCAATCACGTTTAGGACCACCAGCATCGCCAGTCGAAATTGCCATTTGAGTTCGCCCGCCAGTTTCCGAGCGTCGGACATGGCTTCGTCCGGAAGCTGCTGAATCAATCGATGGACAATTTCCTGTTCACGCAGGAAATCGACCATGATCCAAATGGTAATGCCCAGCGCAGCCAAACTGAGACACAACAAGGCAATGACAGCCCACCGAAAGGGACTAACAGAATCGGACCGGCGAACTTGAAACATGTCTCACGAATTTCGTGAAAGAAAACGACCTAAAAATCAATCTGGCCGCGGAATGCGAAAATATCAGCTTCGCTTTTGTCCAGCAACGGATCATCCAAAAACGAATGTATGTAATTAAATTGTACTTTGGTGTTGGGATTCAAGTACCAGTTCAGGCCGACCGTGGCATTATGCAAATATCCACCGGCAATATTGCTGTCGTTTAGATCCAAGTACGACCAACGGCAGGCAATTTCCCATGCGCCCATTCCTTGTGTTCCGAAACTACACTTTGGCTTAATTCGCCCGAAAACACCGTTGTTTCTGACGTATGGACGAACTTCTCCTGTTAGCACGTAACCCGCTTGTGCATAAGCGCCGCTAAAGGTGGCCGTATCTCCATTGGTTTGTTTCACTGCGGCCACAATCGCTTCAGATTGCAAATGCAACGAACCAACCAACGCAGCTAGTTCCAATGACGCTTGCTGAAATGTGTCCGTGTCAATGGCACCGGTGTCCACAAAAACAGGGACATTCGCGGGAACGCCAGCGGGCGCGATGTCCGAGCCGCCCGTTTCGCTGATAAAGAATTCAGGCTGATTGCGATAACGAACAAGATTGTTGGCGGGGTTGCCCATGGTGTAGCCGGCACCCATGTGGAGCAATCGAGTCTCCTCGAGATTGTGCCAAAGAATGGTTGTGATTCGGCTAGCCAATCCATAGCCACCAGAATCACCAACGTTGCCGCCAAACGGATCGGTTGGAAAGCGAAAACCGGACAAAGCCCATGTCACGGTTTCATCCGCATTGTGATTGAAAAAGCCGATCCCGATTTGGCGAAATGGCAAGAACGCAAACGGCAAGCCTCGTTCTAAAAACGTCATCTCCTTGACGCTAGTCAGGCCGTCCATACCAAATGGTTGCCGCCATTGTCCCACGCGAATCGTGCCCAGGCAT
>JAGQOZ010000589.1 GCA_020426955.1 Planctomycetales bacterium | reverse complement strand
ACAACTCAACCTGGGGAACTGGTGACTGGAACGGAGACGGCGAATTCGACACTTCAGATATGGTGCTCGCATTCCAGGACGGCGGCTACGAATTGGGACCTCGCCCAGCTGTGGTTCCGGAGCCAAATACAGCACTAGGGCTGCTGGCTGCCGGTGGCCTAACCCTTACAGCATCGAGAAGACGTCACAAGTAGCGGCCCCCATCGCTGCGATAAAAGGCGTTCCGTGACAAAGTGTCGCGTGAACGCCTTTTGTTTTTTTCGAACATTCCTCCGGGCGTCACCAGCTGCCTCCTTTCGCTACATTAATCATTGGCCTGCGCAATAAGGCCCAGAATTGGCGAGGCCGTCATGAGGTGTCATCCGTTAGGTTAGCGAAACGTAGCGATATAAGTGCCGTTTTGCGACTAAAAAATGGGGGAGCTGTTGACAGAACAGATTTCTACTCAATGGTCACTCCGCCTTGCGAATCGAGGCACTAACTTTCCGGACGGAAAAGCCAGGCAACCCCACGGCTCGTTCGAAATGGACAAGGAGAAGCGTTGCCCATCAATGTCGTCGAATTGGCGGCATAAATGCGGAACAAATCACCATTTGAAACTCCTCTTCCGCACATCTCAAACTGAAAATCTTCGATTTTCTCAGCCCGGCTTCCGGACCAGGGAGTCGATGACGTGGCGGAAGTCAATCGCTTCCTTACCGTGCCCAAATAGCCTGGGAAGACGTTCGACACGTTCGTTGTGATACCAAAGCTCCAGGTGATCCTGGTAGATCTGCACTTCCAGCGTCAAGCCGATGTACTTGCTGCTCAACGAATACACGTTCCGTTTCACGCGAATTACACTGTCCGATTTGACAGTGACCTGCACCGACGTGGACGCGGCAGTCGCTGAGCTGGCATTCCCGCCAAGGCCCCGCGTTCTTCACGAAATCGCGCTTCCCGGGCGGCGTTTCAAGGGCGGACTTAACGCATCCAGAAGATGGGTGTGCACTCCCATAGCGGACGGTTTCGACTTTCAAGGCGTTTGGCGTTCATGTGACGGGGAACCCCTCCAAAGCGAACCGACAAGCAACAATTCATAACCCGTCGTTGAAACCTCCTTTCGTTACATCGCAGTTATGCCACTGGATGACGGGAAGAGTGTCACAACTGACTAAAAAAGTCACGAATTGGGGGCCAATTACATCAATGTCACCGCAACAACCATGCACCCAACCCATGTGCCGACCGCGTTGCTCCCGTTACCCGCCGGCTGAGGAAGAAAAACCAGTTCAGCGCCACCGCTTCCACCTATTGCGAATCAACGAATGCATCAAGGGTCAAGACACGCGGCAAGCCGCCCTTGACACACTTCGAAAGAGCCGATATTTCGACTCTTGATAAAAGCCGATGGATTCTGTGGACCGGCGGTGTCATTGACGATACCTGATCGTTGGCCGATTGGTGTGCTGTGCAGAACCTCGGCCTAGTTCAAGCTCGCCTGAAGGCGTCTTCGATCTTATGGGCTAGTTCCCTCTCGTTCCAAGGTGGAGACGCGTTCGTCTCATTCCATTCGATGAGCGCTTCGAGAGCATCCTCAGGGGAAAGTCCCGAGTCACGTAGCTTGCACGCGGCTCGAAACGTTTGGCTATGGCCACCTTGTCCGGAGACTGCTTCAATGCGGCGGATATATGCGATGCCGTTGCGAACAGACTGATCGTGATGGCGACTCAACCAGCGGTTGCTTGAGCGTTGCCGTCGTGATTGCAGAATCCACGATTGGCAAAAACACGGAATGGCATCAGCGTCCCAGTATTCGTTGGCCCAGCGGTAAGCTTGGTTCGTCTGGGAATGAATCGACGGCGGAGCGACAACGAGTCCCCCATCACCGCGAATGTCGATCTGGCGTTCAAGAACACGGGTTCGATTGCCAACATGCTCTCCAGGATGGCGATAGTAAAAATGCCTTCCCCCGCCACCGCTAAACGAGACTAACGGGGTGGCTGGAAATGTGTTCTGCCACCAATCAGCGTCACGGGTTGTATCGCAGTCAACAACCACCAATCCGCTGACCTTACCGGTGAGAATAGCGATGTTGAACGGACGCGTGACAGGGACGGAGAACCATTCCTTCAACTGGCCAATCGTCGGTCTTCTTCGTTGATACGCCTTCCAAGGCACGGCGGGTGTCTTGCCAGTAACGGGTATGCAGGGCCATCCAAGTGCGTGGTACTGAACGGCCGCTGTAAAGACGCGGTTTTCAGACATGGAGGAAAGCTCCTTTCAAAACCATGGGCGAAAACCGTTTGCACACCAAACGGTTAGCCGAGGTTTCGACTCGATAACCGCTCAGCGATGAATGATTCATCGATTGCATACTGGGAAGGATCCGCGATCCTAGATCGCGATTAAGGCATATCATGACTCAGGAATTGTTTTCAACTCGAAGCGAATAAGATGAAAAAAGCCCCGGCAGGACATGTGCGACGCTAGGTCACACGAAGGGCTTTCGTTTGGTTGACATCCGTGATGGTGTAACATTCCAGATTAGAACGGAATGTCGTCACCATCGACTTCTGACGCGTTGAACTCGTTCTTTGCCGCCGTGACGAAGGATGAATCCGATTCACTCGGCAGCACGTCCAGAGCATCAAATGTTCGTGTCAGCAGTCGTCCTGCAGCGAGGCAATCAGAACCATTGAGCCAAACACGGTCGGTCTTCTCAGTTCCGTTGCTAGTGTACGCTCGGATTAGACTGACACGGTAGCTCGAGCCATTTTCCGTCGTCTTTTGGTACACTGCGACTTCAATGGATCCGCGACGCTTGGTAGCGAGCGGACTCTTCTCATCATCGGGCTTGGTGCCGGTCTCGACGGCTTTCTGAATGACCGAATCTGCCCATTGAAGCAACACCACGACGCCGAGAACGTCATTGTGATTAATGCTGGCCTGGGAACTTTGCCATTCGTCATCCTGCTTGAAGGACCGTTTGAGACTGACGTTGAAGAAACGTCCGTTCTGACCTTCGTTTTGCCAGGCAGCTACATCGAGCTTGCCATGACGGGTGGAAAACACGGGTTTGGTTTTGGTTGCATTCGACATTGAATCGACCTCATCTACTCAGGGTGAAAGTGGACTTGCGACGCCGCAAGCCGGAAAGAACACGAGAAACCGTTGGTTGAAACCTTCGGTTTAGACCTGCCGGGCCTTCCCTTTTGATATGAGCAAAGGTGCACGAAACGTGCGGTTTTCTGCCCGGATGGCGATTTTTGTTCAAGCGGCGAGAAAAACGGCCTCCGTATCGGCCGCCTAACGAGCGTTTGGGGTGCTTCGCGACTGATATGTCGAGGATGACCTGGGTAGCTTAGAAAGGACGCTGGGCGCTCTTGATTAGGGCGGCTGGATAATGGCATTCTGGAAGTCATGGAACAATCAAAGGAAAATCGCCCAGACACGGGCATTAAGGCGTTGCTGAAGCGTGCTCCAGTGCATTACCGGCTGTTTTGCACAAAGCCCAAGAACGGGCCGGAGTGGAGAGAACGAGTTGTTCACTGGGGGATGTACATTTGCGTCTTTTTGGTCACCGATATCACGTTTAATCGGGATGATTACGTAACCTTCCTGAAGGTACTCGGCTTGCTGGAATAAGACCGCCTGCTAAACATCATGTTCAACAGACGGCAAAAAAACCTTAGAGAGCTAGGTAGAACGAAATCGACCAGACACCGACGTACACCTGGTAG
>JAGQOZ010000058.1 GCA_020426955.1 Planctomycetales bacterium | reverse complement strand
TAAACGTCAGATCATTGTGAATCTGGCGAACTTCAAAGATCTTTTCTCGGCCAAGGCCTGCGTCTGTATTCCACCGCTGTTTGGCCACCAGGTCGTCACACTGTTCGTAGTCACGCCCAAAACAGCCTCGATTCCAGCGGTCTTCAATATCGCGAAACAGCTCGACACCTAGTTTGTAGGGATTCAAACGAGTAGGCGAACTGGCTAGAGTTCCGGATGTATGGTCCGCATAGCTAACGACATCGCCACCGCTAATCAGGCCGTGACGCGTCATCATGGTAGAATGCCAAAACGTGGCCCAGCCTTCGTTCATGATCTTGGTCTGACCCTGCGGTGCGAAATAGTAAGCTTCGTCGCGAATAATCGCCAACACATCCATTTGCCACGCAGACAACGGTGCGTGCTCTAATAAGAACAACATGACGTCTCGGACCGGTTCGGCAGGATATCGTTGTTCCGATTGCGGTACGGTTGGTTCGCTGAGTTCGTTTTGCCGAGGATTAATGTATCGATCCATGTAACCCTTGGCCGGCAGCTTGCCGGACCGGTTCCCGTCCTGTGACGGTTTGTCCGCGTCAAAGTCATAGCGGTTTCTTGGTTCGAACCGCTTGATAAATGGCGAATGAATGTCAATCAAATCTTCGATGCTAAGACAAACGTCAATAAAGTTCTCTACTTCCTCGACACCAAACCGATCCATATATCGCCGAATGCGATTGCCATGGTTGGCCATTTCGTCCACCATTTTGCGGTTCGTCTGACTAAACCAGTAATTGCATTTGAAGAAATCACAATGACCATACACATGTGCGATCACCATTTTCTGATCGGTAAACGCGTTGCTATTCAGCAAGTAGGCATAGCACGGATTGTTGTTGATCACCAATTCATAGATTTTTTGCAAACCGTAGGAATAGCCCTTCAACAATCGTTGGTATTCCATGCCAAATCGCCAGTGGGGATACCGAGTTGGAAAACCGCCGTAGGCCGCCACCGCCGAAAGCTGTTCCACATCCACCATTTCAAAGATGGTCGGAAAATAATCAAGTCCGTAGCTGGTGGCTAACGCTTCCATTTCGGCTTGGACGTCAACCAACTCTGGCGGTAATGTCTGCAGAGAAACAATGGACATGGCGTGATCACTTTTGAATAAAACAATTCTAACTTGGCGCCACGGCGCATTTACTTACGACAGCCGTTGGACTTGAAATGATTCGTCCTTGGCGGATCGAATTAAATCGTATAAACGAGGCATTTGAGCGCTGAGCGATTGTCGAGCGTTCAAAATTGCTTCAGTTCGATCCCGGCCTTCCACGGTCACTTGCGAATGTCCCAACGCTACCTGAAAACGATGACGATCATTGGAACGATTAAAATCAATCATAAGAACACTCCTTGGCGAACACTCTAATTTCCAGTTCCCAAAAACGTTTTGATCGAATCAAAAATGGCGTTTCGATCTTCAATTTCAGACAGAATCAAATTCTCACGCGCACTACCAAAGTGCGATTGCAGTGACCGAATGTAGTCACCACTGCCGTACGGACTTTCTACTTGGCCATAGCAAAACAAATTGACTACAGGCAAGATTTTCTGGTCTAGGATCTGCAAGCTGCGTCGATTGTCTTCGCCCCAGTTGTCACCGTCAGAAAACTGGAAACAGTAGATATTCCATTCGCTGGTTGGAAACTGCGTTTCAATCAGATTCCAACAGACTTGGTAAGCCGAACTGATCTTGGTGCCACCACTTTCTCGAGTGTGATAGAACGTATGTTCGTCCACTTCCTTGGCGGCGGCATCGTGAATGATGTAACGCCGCTCCAGGCCTTGGTATTGCCTGCGCAACCAAGTGTCGATCCAGAATGATTCGGTTCGCACAATCTGTTTCTGTTCGTCTGTCATCGAACCCGACACATCCATCATGTACAGGATCACCGCATTGGCCAGCGGTTGCTTGACCGTAGACCACGAGCGATACCGGTTATCTTCACGAATCGGTATCACTCGTGGTCGATTAATATCGTACACGCCGGTCGAAATCTGCCGACGCAAGGCTTGCACATAAGTGCGTTTAAAGTGCCGCAAGGATTCCGGCCCGTTGCGGCGAATACTGTCGTATTTGGCTTTTTCATCCCACAGGCTGGCGTCCCCTTTGGGCTGAATTCGCGGAAGTTGGAGTTCATCACCCAAGATGTCAGCCAATTCGTCCAAGCTTACGTCCACTTCCATGATGTGACCGCCCGGATCGCTCCCCGCTTCGCCCGCAGCACCTTCCTGGTCCCCTTTGCCGACCGGTTGACCGGGCTGACCATCGCCTTGTCCGACACCGCCCGAACCATTCTTGCCGTAGCGAAAATGAGGTACGTCCAGTTGGGGCACCGGAATGCTAACTAAGTCTTTTCCCTTGCGGCCAATCATTTCATCTTGCGTGACATATTTACGCAGATTCTGCCGCAGCTTGCCTCGAACAATCTGCTTGAATCGATCGGCGTCTCGTTCAATACGATTTGGCATCAACGGTTGCTCCGGATTTTCCCTCGCTTACGCTTCGGGCTAGGATGTCTTGCTCGCTTGCGCTTCGGGCTAGGATGTTACGCTCTGGTAACGACATACTCTTTTCGTTCGATTCGAATTGACTTACTCTTTGGCGTCGCCTCGAGCAAAAATGCTGGCAACGTAATTCAATACGTCGGTGGCACTTTCGTCGTCGTAGCCGTAGTTTTGGATCAATCGCGACTTGACCACATCAATCTTGGCTTGCGTGTCGGCGTCTACCACGTTCGACACCAGGCTAGTCAACTTGATGGTGTCTTTTTGATCTTCAAACAGTTTCAATTCCAGCGCTTTGTACAACCGTTCATTCGTTTTGTAGTCAAACGTTTTGCCGTCAATCGAAAGCGCGCCGATGTAGTTCATGATTTCGCGACGGAAATCGTCTTTGCGACTATCCGGGATGTCGATCTTTTCTTCAATGGAACGCATCAGACGTTCGTCCGGTTCGTCATACTGACCTGTGAATTTATTCTTCACTTTTTCACGTTGCGTGTACGCTTTGACGTTGTCAATGTAGTTGGCGCACAGGCGTTTCAAGGCATCGTCGTCGGCCGCGATGGCTCGCTGCACTTCGTTTTTCACAATGTTTTCGTATTCCTCTTTGACTACCGCCAATAGTTGGCGATAACGGTCTCGCAGCTCTTCGTTTGTGATTAGCGAATGGTGCTTGAGTCCCGATTCCAATTCGTTCATGACCATGAAGGGGTTGATCGAACGCGCTTCCGGGTGCGCGACCAAGGCGTTCGAAATTTTGTCTTGGACATAACGCGGCGAGATGCCCATCATACCTTCGTTGTGAGATTCCTCTTTCAGTTCCTTGATGTTCTCTTCGGTGAAGCCGGGCAAGGATTTGCCGTTGTACAGCTTTAGCTTTTGCATCAAAGAAAGACTGGCATGCTTGGGGTCTTCCAGCCGAGTCAAAATGGCCCACATGGCGGCCACTTCAATGGTGTGGGGCGCGATGTGCTTGCCTTTGACCTTTTCCGAGTTGTAATCTTTCTCGTAAATCTTCACTTCGTCGGACAGTTTGGTGACATACGGCACGTCAATCTTCACCGTACGGTCTCGCAAAGCTTCCATGAATTCATTGTTTTGCAGGCGACGATATTCCGGTTCGTTGGTATGCCCCAAAATGACTTCGTCGATATCCGTTTGCGCAAACTTCTTGGGCTTCACCTTGTGTTCTTGGCTGGCCCCCAGCAAGTCATACAAGAAGGCGACGTCCAGCTTCAGGACTTCAATAAATTCAATGATGCCTCGATTGGCCACGTTGAATTCCCCGTCAAAGTTGAACGCTCGCGGATCACTATCGCTGCCGAATTCCGCAATTTTTCGATAGTTGATGTCGCCAGTTAGTTCGGTCGAATCCTGGTTCTTTTCGTCCTTGGGCTGGAACGTACCAATACCGACTCGATCCTGTTCGCTCAGCAGAATCCGTTTGACGCGAAGATCCGCGATCACTCGGCCAAAGTCGCCGCCGTGGTGCTCCAGTCGTTCGTTCAGCATGAAACGGCATAATGGGCAGAGTTCACCAACGATGGAGACATGGAAATCATGTTCCGCGCGTCCCGCATTCAGTTGATGTAAAATGGCGGGACGATGTTGCGTGGGGATTACATGCAAAGGCTCTTCATTCATGGGGCACCAGTGGACGTCGTCGTCGCCGCCGGTCCAGCCCAAGGCATACAGTGCGCCGTCTTCTGTTTGGCTGTAGCGTTCCAAGCCTTTCTTTAGGAGCCTGGCGAGCGTACTCTTGCTACTACCCACCGGACCGTGCAGCAGGAGCACTCGCTTTTCAATGCCGTAACCCTGAGCTGCGCTCATAAGTGCGTTGACCAATTGCTCCGTGACGTTGTCGAGTCCGAAGACGGCGTCCTTGCCATCGTCAATGGGGTCGTCAAAAAAGTGGTAGTGGATCTTGCGTTCTCGGCACGATTCGTACGTTTCGGTACCGTAAGAAAGAATCATATCGTAGACGCGTTGAAATGCGTTGCGAGTAATCTTGGGATTTTCGCGAACCAGATCGAGATACTGTTCGAACGAACCAACCCAATTTTGGCGTTGATAGCGCTGTGTGTCATGTTGATCAACCAACGAAGAAATGATGTCTCGACCTGCAATCATAAACCTGCTCCTGTCCTATTCGCAAAACCGCGGCATAACGCTGGAAAGCGAAGTCTGGGGATGTGCTTAGTAAAAAAATTCCCTTCGTGTCTTGGATCCCATTGCCGTTGAAACTTATTTCTGCGCAGCAACGACCGCAGGCAAATGTCACTGTAAAAGTGCAAAGGGATTGTGAGCCTCGATGTCGTTCGACGAAAACAATTCTTCAAGAAGAAAGGTCTCGGCAAAAAAATTCGAGACGCAGAAGCCCGCACGAAAAAGAAACACGCGGTTTTTGCTGAGAAGTTGAAAAAGATCGGGCAATCCGAATAAGGTCTGCTGACGACGGATGATCCGCCAATGTCGTCAGCAACTTTCCTGGGCCACTAACCTCATCTAAATCAAGTATCGCTACAACTTGGAACCAAGACAAGAGAAACTTTTCAGAATCAACGCATTTGCCACCACGCGTGCTCGTATCGAGCATCTGCGATAAACGCTTCAAACCGGGAACCGAAACCAACTTACGTCGACGATTGTAATCACGATGCAGGCTTCGCTTGCGGCCGAAATGATGAACAATATTTGTCCGACATTTCGGCCGTTGAATTGTGAAAAAAATCACAGGCTGGCGCAACCATCCGCGAATTACGCCAACAGGCGCTGCACACTTTCAATCAGGCGATCCATGGCGAACGGTTTGCGAATGTAGTCGTCGACACCCAACATTTCTGCATACGCTTTGTGACGACTTCCTTCATTGGCCGTGATCATGATCACTCGAATCGGCACCGGCCGACTTTGCCGAAGTTTCTCCAGTACCAGAAATCCGCTGCGTTTGGGCATCATCATGTCCAGAATGACCAAATCTGGATTTTCACGATCCGCCATCGCCAAGCCTTGATTGCCATCTCGAGCAATTAAGATTTCGTAACCCTTGGCCGTCAACGCATATTTCAACGACTCGATAATCTCCGTGTCGTCATCCACAAGTAGAATGCGCTGTTTGGGTGCCGTTTCATCTTTGGACTGCTGTTCGGCCATCTGCTTCTCCGACTTAGATTCGGTCTTTATCTGGGAACCATTTCGGTCCGTTTTGCCGCGAGGCGACAGGGGTGGGATTCAAACATTTCGTACGAACTCAATTGGTTCGTTATTTTGCCCGCCATTCTTAGCGTAAAACAAGGGGGCAAAGAACGGCTGTCGCTGGTTCCATTCTCGTAAGCTACTCTGTTCTTCACAACCAAACCTTCGTCTAATAGGCTTTTATGACCAAAAATCGTCACCAGACACCCCAATCGGCGTATATCCACATTCCTTTCTGCGAACATCGTTGCGCCTATTGCAACTTCACGCTCATCGCGAATCGGCAAGATTTGGTGCCAGCATTCTTGGAAGCCATCGATCGGGAACTCCAAACGCTTGGCCAAGCCATGCCCATTCAGACGCTATTTCTGGGTGGCGGCACGCCAACGTATTTGTCCGAATCTGAGCTGAACCAACTGTTTGATTCGTTGGACCGCTGGCTTCCGAGACAGCCGCATCACGAAACGTCAGTCGAAGCCAACCCCAATGATATATCGCCTGCCAAGCTGCAATTATTGACGAACCGTCAGGTCAATCGCCTTAGTTTGGGAATCCAATCTTTTGACAATACCAAGCTACGCGCGCTGGATCGATCCCATACGTCAGATCAATGCTTCGCGTCTGTTCAACTGACCCGAGAATGGTTAGACAACGTGGCGGTCGATTTGATTTTTGCCGCGCCCGGTGAAACGCAATCGACGTGGCAACGCGATTTGGAAACTGCCGTCAAACTGGGCGTCCAGCATCTATCGACGTATGGACTGACTTTCGAACGAGGCACTCGATTTTGGTCCGACCTGCAAAAACAACGTATCCATCGTAGCGAAGAAGACGCAGAACTTTCCATGTACAGGGCGGCAATTGCGACGTTAACATCGGCCGGATTCGAACACTATGAAGTCTCTAACTTCGCCATGCCGGGCCATCGCTGCCGTCACAATGAAGTGTACTGGCAAGGGAAAACGTATTTTGCCTTCGGCCCCGGAGCCGCTCGTTTTGTCGATGGTCAACGCGAAACAAACCACCGCAGTACGACAACCTATCTAAAACGGATGCAACAAGGTTCGTCTCCCACAGCCGAGTCTGAAACACTAGCCGACGAAGACTACGCTCGTGAACGCTTGGTGTTTGGCCTGAGGCGGTTAGAAGGCATTCAATTCGAGGATTTTCACCGAGACACCGGTTATTCGCTAGAATCCATCGGCGGAGCTGCGTTGCGACGTTATCTACAATCAGGTTGGCTGGAAATCTCCCAAGACACCATTCGATTAACTCGACAAGGCCTGTTTATCAGTGACGCCCTGTGGCCCGATCTATTGGTTGCGGAAAATGCGAACGAGTGTGCAACTTGAGCGCCAAAACAAGGGAAATGCGTCGCGGGTTACGGAGGTGCTAGTTTGCAATACCCAGTTCGTTTGCACTAGATTGATAGTCCTATCGTTCGCTGCGAATTTTGCGATGAAGAAATCGATATGCACCCCAGGAGTCACCGCAATGACGAAATTGCAACTATCAGCCTTTTTTCTCGCTGCTTGGCTACTGCAGGGCAACGTCGCTTCCAGACTGTTTGCCCAGTTGCTGCCGCCTGTCGAAACCGGCGTTGTCCCCGTTAGTGCAACCACGCTGCTGGACCATCTGCCCGTCAATTTTTACACGAACCGTTTTGACAATACGTTCTATTTTGGCCCTACTGATTTGGCAGCGATTCCGGGCGAAAACAATCGTCTCGTAGTGACATCTCACAATGGTCAAGCGTTCCTGTTGGACAACCAAGGGAACGTGACTTCGTTCTTGGATCTGCCGACGCCGGAAAGTCCCACCTACAGCCCATGGTTCGCAGCCACTCCGATTCAAGGCATGACATCTCTGGTGTTTCATCCTGATTTTGCCAATCCAACGGCGGCTGGCTATCGCAAGTTCTACACCTTAGAGCCGGAATCGCTGGATGCTCCGACGCCTGCCGATTTTGACGAATCGATTGTCGTTGCCAACCTGCGTCACGATGAAGTCTTATACGAATATTCGCTGTCTAACGTCGACGACACCACATGCGATGCCAATTGTTTTAGCGGTCGTCGCGAACTGCTGCGAATCAACCAACCAGGCATTCATCATAACCTGGGAGACCTGGTGTTTGGTTCGGACGGCATGCTGTTTATTTCTTCCGGCGACGGCGACAACGCGGCCAATGCGACGCCCGACCGCGTGGCGATGTCGGAAAACTCCGTTCACTTGGATAACATCTTTGGAAAGATCTTGCGGATTGATCCGTTCGGTTCGAACAGCACCAATGGGAAATACGGCATTCCGGCAGACAATCCGTTTATCGATGCCGACGGTCCCAATATCGATGAAATCTACGCCTATGGACTACGAAATCCGTACCGTCTAGCCATGGATGCGAAAACGGGCGAACTCTATTCGTCCGAAACTGGCCAACTGAACGTGGAAAGCATCAAGCGCATCGAAGCGGGCGGCCATCACGGTTGGAACTTGATGGAAGGTTCATTCATCTACAATCCAATGGATCAGTCGACCGTGATTCCCGATCAAGATCTGAACGGCGACGGCGTGGGCGATTTTGCGGCGGCAAATGGCTTGGTCGAGCCCGTTTTGGAATATGATCGCCAAACGGGCTGGGCGGTGATTGGCATGGCGGCTTATCGAGGCACCCAGTGGCCGGAGTTAGACGGCAAACTGATTTTTGCCGATCACGTTTTGGGCAAGCTGTTTTACGGAGACCCAGAGACCGGTTTGATCCGCCAGTTTGCGCTAGACGAATCCAGCGATCCCTTGCCCGGACGTATTTTTGGCGTAACAACCGACAACGAAGGAGACCTGTACGTTTACGGCATCACGTCGCACGATGCGAATGGACACGGTGTTGTCCAAAAGCTGAGTCGGCCCTGGTTGGCCGGTGACTTTGACCGCAATAACAAACTAGATCTTGCGGATTTGGATCAATTGCGAAATTCAATAATCGGCGGCGGTACCGATGCCACGTTTGACTTGAACGGAGACGAAGTTGCCAGTCAGTCCGACATTCAGACGTGGATCAACACGTTGAAAGGCACCTACATTGGAGATGTCAATCTGAACGGCAAATTCAATTCGGAAGACTTGGTTATCGTCTTTGTCGCAGGCGAATACGACGACGGTGTGGTCGGTAACTCAACCTGGGACGAAGGAGACTGGAATGCTGACGGTGATTTCAATTCGTCCGATCTGGTCTTCGCTTTTCAAGACAATGGCTACGACGCCGCTACCGTCGCCAATATTGCACCGGTCCCCGAACCACAGTTCGGCTGGTTTGCCTGGTGCCTTTTGCTGGTCGCGTGTCGGTCGGTGGTGCCGAGAAATCAAAAAATCAACAGGTAATCGGTGTTAGCCGAGCTTCCAGGTGGCGTCCCCATTGCTGATCTGCAAATTGATAGCTAGGATTGCTCGGCTTACAAAACATGCGGAACGAGGACGCAGATGCCTTCAGGCAAGATAAATAAAATAGACACCGACAAAGGTTTTGGCTTTCTTCGGCCAGTCGATGGCGGCGATGACGTGTTTTTTCACAAGAACAAACACAAGGGTCGATTCGATCGTTTGAAGATCGGCCAAGTCTTGACGTATGAATTGGATGAAACGGCCGAACGACTTCGCGCAAAATGGACGGAGGGCATCGGTCGTTTTTCTTCGGAACGCACCGGGCCCAAGCCTGAAGATTTTCGCTTGGGCCATGTTACCAAGATGTTTCGCTTGGAGCGAACCGGATTGATATCGTCCGAACAAGGCGGAAAGGAAATCCTGTTCGAGCATACAGCGCTTCGCGGAATTTCCTTCGATCGACTGCGCATTGGCGAATTTGTCCGTTTTCTACCCGATCCGACAATCGGCCCAGACGATCCACCGGCAGCTAAGTTGGTGATGCGAGAAGAACGGCGACCGCCGGCATATGTGCGAAATCTTCCCAGGCATCCTCGAGCCAGAAAAAAGAAACCGTCGTGGCGGAAGTCCAACGATTAGTCGTACCGCGAATTCGCCGAGATCCAATCAGCAAATACTCGCTGCAACGTTTCGATTTCAATCGGCTTAAACAAAACGTCCTCGCTCAAATTTTCGGCCTGTAGTTCGTCGTGACTCATCAAGAAGACCGACAAACCAGGCCGTTTTCCTGCACACCAACGTTGCAGTGCCTGGCCCCCAAGCGATTCACCAAAGTCAATTTCGCACAAAACAGCACCAAATGCTTCTGCCTCCAAGCGCCGCATCGCTTGTTCCACGCTCAAGCACTTGTCAGAAGCAAGGCCCAATGATTCCAGTCGTCGCACCAACAAGTCCGTGACCAAAGCATTGTCGTCCACAATCAAGATGCGTCGCGAATCAACGACACTGCCAACCGCCTGTGCCAGCCTCGTGTCACTCGTCCCAACCGGAACCATCACGTCCGTTGCTCGTTCGCCGAATTCCGTTTTCCTACGCATCGCTCCACCTTGACTGCGCAAGAAGTAGCGAATGAGACTACCATGGGAATCCTCCATTCCTGCGTCCGCACCGTCGTCCGGCGAGATCCAGTCGTTCGCGTTAGCGTTAGCCATCAATCGCCATGCAAAGTATTCGGTGGCTGGTAGTTCAGGCCAATCCGACTTCCGCGTGGAATCCAAAAAGAATTGCTGAACCAACATCTTTATCTGGGCATCGCGTGGAAGAACCAGGATCTCGTCAGAGACCCATTCGACCAAGACAGCCGCCATTCCCAGCGGAAAACGGACAGCAGCCGTGGCGTTTTCATCGCTTTCCAACTCAACCCGATGGCTGGGCGTTAGACCTGCCAAGTAGGGCCGCATGACATCGGCAAATTCCATGATCGGCATCGATTCAGCTTGTAGCCGTTGAGTCAACTGCGATACTTCATTTCGTTTTTGGTTCGCCCCAAGCAATTCGAACAAGCTTTGCCGAGCAGCCATTTCCAGCAAATGGTCCAGGTCCTTTTTCAAATCAGCGATCCGTTCTGTAGATTCCAAATGGACATTTTTTTCCTGGTCCAGCATCGCCCGGGCTTGCTGCAACAACTGTTGCTGATGTTCCAGTTGCAAGTGCGTCTGATGTCGGAGGCGATTGTAGCGGAGCAAGACGGCGGTACCCAGCAGCGTCATGATTCCCGCTCCAAACGTGCCGAACTTTTGAAGTCGGTACAGACTATTCTGAGCCGTCGCGGCGTTTTTTTTGGCGTCCACGATCGATTCATTCACGTCGTCCAGTCGTTGCTGCTGTTCACGAAGTACCGACCGCTGTAGTGTCGACAGAAACTCCCAAGCTTGCTGATGCGCATTAGCCTGGTCCTGGGCAAATTCGAATTCTAGGTTGGCGAGTGACATCTGTTTGTCAGTCACTTGCGATAATAGCTGGTACCGTTTCCAGCGATGCAGTGGGGCGAATTCGCCCGACTTAGTCTGCTCCAACAATCCGACGGCATCCGCCACATTGTTTTGCGCTAAATACGTTTCGGCTAAGACCAATTGGGCAGCGACATGTTCGGTCGGATCGCTTGAACTAGAGGACACCGCTTGTTCCGCCCACGTCTGGGCGTTCGCAATGTTCCCGGCCGACAGTTCGGCGGAGGCCTGCAGTCGGTCGAACCAAGCTTGCTGGATCGCGGACAGATTGTTATCCAACTGCGACTTCCACAACCGCAATGCTTCCAATGCTTTCTCTGGCGAACGCTGGAGGTGCAACGACATGCGCAGCAACCGAGTGTCGAGGTCGATTTCATTCGAATTTGCCAACTGCAGGTCTTCGGCTTTTTGACACCACGACCATGCAGTTTCGAATTCGCATCCCAAATACGCCAGCTTGGCCACGTCAAATGCGCTTCGAGCCGACAGCTTGGCGTCGCCGATTCGCACCCCCAGATGATGAGCTTGTTTGGCAAATTCAATTGCCAGCGGAGGATGGTTTTGCTTGATCGCGAGTCCCGCAAACTGCAACAACGCGGGGCCTCGGCGAACCGAATTCAGCACGTCGGCATGATCGTTCAATGCGGGATCCGCCAACGCAACATACAGTCGCTCTGCCGCCTGTGGCTGGTTGTCCTGTGCCAATTGCAACTGACCATCGGCAAGGTAGGCATGAAAAATCGCGACGGGACGCTGTGAAGCCAAAGCCACTGCGACCGCTCGATCCACTGAGTTCTTCGCATCATCCAGTTTGGACAAATTCAATTCGGCAAGTGCCTTGTCTGTCCAAGCTTTGGCCAATGCGGCGTCGTCGGTGGTGGTTCGCAATCGGTTGATGGCGTTTTCGGCCGTTTGCAATCGCTGTTCAGGCGAAAGGTTCTGTTCGGCTGCTTCGACAGGCAACAAAGGCCGATAGCTGACGCACAGTCCGCAGAACAGCCACATGGCAATTCGGAAGATTCGGTTTTGGCCGATCATGCTGACGGTCCTATTTTAGAATTCATCCACAATGCAACTCGTTTCCGTTCTTGCCCAATGCCGCTTGGCATGCCAAACTGCGTCCTTGGGAATCAGACAGATTTATATTCTGCTGATGAAGAGCGGCGAAGGGCAATTCGTCGCCAGATGTAAATTTACCGGTTGACCAGGAGTTACCTACATGAAATTTGGCATGAATTTGTTGCTTTGGGCCGGTGGCGTCGATGATAGCCTGATGCCCGTCCTGGAGTCGCTCAAAGCAATGGGTTTTGACGGAGTAGAGCTTCCCATTTTCGACCTCGATGTTGACAACTGGGGCAAGTGGGGCAAAAAGCTAGACGATCTGGGGCTCGAACGAACCGCAGTGACCGTTCGGACGGGTGACGACAATCCCATCAGTGCGGACGAAGCCAATCGTCGACGAGGTATCGATGCGAACAAGTTAGCCTTGGATTGCTGTCAAGCTGCTGGCGCGCAGACATTGGTGGGCCCCTATCATTCCGCCTTGGGCGAATTCAGCGGGCAAGGTCCGACGGACGATGAATGGAAGCGAGGTGTGGAAAGCATGACCGAAGTTGCGGAACACGCGCAGAAAGTTGGCGTCATGCTGGGTGTGGAATATTTGAACCGATTTGAAACCTATTTTCTGACATGCGCCACCGATACCGCTCGGTTTTGCGAGGCTGTCAATCGACCTCATTGCAAAATGATGTACGACACCTTTCACGCCAACATTGAAGAAAAATGCCCCAAGGCAGCAATCAAGACGGCTTCGCCGTATTTGTGCCATGTGCATATTTCAGAAAATGACCGCAGCACTCCGGGGACCGGCGGCATTAACTGGGACGACAACTTCGACGGCCTAAAAGACGTCGGCTATGATGGCTGGATGATGATTGAAGCCTTTGGTTTGGCGCTGCCCGAGCTGGCGGCCGCCACCAAAATTTGGCGGCGCATGTTTGAATCGGAAGAGAAACTGGCCAAAGATGGCTTGACCTTTATGAAGGAACAAGTTGCCAAACGTTGGTAACAGTACTTCCAGCCGTTGGGCGACGCATTACTTCAGCTAGCCGTTGCCCAGCGTTTTTTTATTTCGATGGATTCAAAATGGATCCAGTCAGAGCAGAATCATGGACGAAACTGACGGCGAAGCGGACCCACTCGACGATGAAGGTCGCCTACTTTCGGCGGACGACTTGAGCCGCGCGTTCGCGCAATTGATGTCGGACGAAACCAACGATTCAGCTTCTGGTTCGAACGAATTCGACGACAGCCAAGATCTTGATGATTCGGCGGAAACCGATCCAGAATTGCAGCCGGAGGCCATTGCCGTTTCGCCCAAAGCAATTGTCGAAGCGTGCTTATTTGTCGGTCATCCAAAAAACGAACCGCTGTCCAATCGAATCATTGCGGGGCTGATGCGAGGTGTTTCGTCCAGCGAAGTCGACGATTTGATTACTGAACTGAACGCCGATTATCAGCAGCAGAATTCGCCCTATCAGATATTGTCCGAGGGCCATGGCTATCGCATGGCGTTGCGTCGCGAATTCGCTCCGATTCGCGAATCTTTTTACGGAAAACTTCGCGAGGCTCAGCTTTCTCAAGGAGCCGTAGACACGTTAGCCATTGTGGCTTACCAACAACCGATTGAACGCAAACGCATTGACAAGCTGCGAGGTACCGCGACTGGTAGCGTTTTGAATCAATTGGTGCGTCGGCAGCTATTGTCCGTGGAAGTGGTGAATGAACGGCCTCGGCAATTCATCTACCGAACCACCGACCGCTTTTTAGAAATGTTTGGCCTGGAGAGCCTAAAAGACCTGCCGCACGGAGACGACTTTCTGGCGGATTAGCAATCGCGAATAGAAATAGCTGGGATGATAGTTCGCTGCAATCTTGCAAATGAAACCATGAAAATAGCGGCAATAATCAAACTGGCAGCCGTTGGTTCGGGCACGGAAATGACGGTCGATTGAAACGTATTAGCTTGGAAGACGGTGACCAGATCCGTGCTGTCGAATTCGGCGTCGCCGTTCCAGTCTCCCGTGCTCCACAAGGCATTGGCCGTCATAGCATCTTCGTAAACTCCCGCTTGAAAGACCTGCACCAAGTCCGACGAATCAAAACGTCGATCCAGATTTGCGTCACCCACCACCGTTCCCAAGACTTGGTTCACGTAAAACAACGTGTCGGCAATATCCAGATGCTGGTCCTTGTTGAAGTCCAATTCGGGACGAGGATCTTGAGTTCGAACGGCCGCCGCCAGTTCGTCAATTTGCGTCGTGGAATAAATGACGTCGGGTCGCCCGAAATGAACGAACAATGCTTCCGCATACGATTCGCCCAGTTGCCGCAGTTCGTCGCTGGTCATGTTCGGAGAGAATTCGGGAGTGAACGAATAGGTAGAATTCAATCCAGCCGGAGTCTTTGCCCAGAATTCAAGAATGCCAGCTGGCGTGGTGCGATTGTCTAGCGTGAATTCGATGTCTGGTTCGATCCGCAAAAGCTCCTGAACGAACACGGTCCTGGACGCTCGATTATCTCCATACAGATAGTTGGGCCCGGAATCAAAGAATCCATGAAAATCGAACGTGAAGTCGACATCAGAATCGGTGTCCGATTTCATGGCGGCAGCCAGAATATCGATTTCCTGGAATCCACCGTTGACGCCGGTTGTCAACGCATTCCAGAATCGATTGTGGTCGTTCGCTGGATTCTGAGAATTGCCTCGATAAAAACCTTCGTTGCGTCCCAGCGGATCTAACTGAGGATAGACGTAGAATTCGGCGATATCGCGTAGCCCTTGTGCCAACGGTGTGTCACTAGTGATGGCGTTCAGAAATCCTTCAAAGGCGTACATGCCGCCATGTTCGCCACTATGATTTCCGGTGGCAATGACAATTCGCTGCTTCGGCTGAATAGAAAGCGGATTGGTGATTTTCAGACCCCAAAGTGGTTCGCCTTGAATGGTGTCGATAACACCTTGTAGATTAGCGCTGGGTGACGGCACGGCAAACCAATCGGTCAGCAACTGGTCAACTCGCTCTGCCGTACGAGCCACCGAATAAGGCGTGCTGTACGCCACGTAGACTTCGTCCTGCGTAAATGGCTGGTCATTGGAAAACGTAAAGAAAGCAGAATTGCCTTCGTTCACATCAAAGAACCACCACGTTTGCTGATCATAACTGTAGACAAAGCGATGATCTGTCAAGTCTCCTAAAAACGTATTGCCCGGACTTCCCAACGTGAATCTGGGATTTTGACCGTCCATTCCCGTGGCTCGAAAATGCACCCAGCGATAGCTTGTGTCAAATTCACTCCAACTAGCAACTCCGTTCAAAGAGATCGAGTTTCCGGAAACGGCATGATTCTGGAGCGAAGCACCGGGAAAGTCCGTCAAAATGGCAGGTTGAGCCCGAAGGCAGGTGGCATTCGCAGCCAACAGGCAAATGAAAACGGCGGTTCGAGTCATGATTGTCTGGCACTGTCAAAGATTCTAATATCAGGCGAAAACCAGGAAACTCAAGCTGAATCGTTCAGTATTTCCTGATAGGATCGCCAGAGCAAGCGAATTGACGCGATTCTAATCGTTCCGGTTCGATTGCAGACATCTTGCCCGGATTTTGACGACACACTTCAACAGAAGATAAATTTCCATGTCACGCAAAACCAAGATCGTTCGCACGGTGCTGGCAGTCGCCTTAGCCGCGCTGGCCGCGTTTTCCAGCTCCCAATTCTCTGCCCAAGACACGGCGGTTGATGCGTCCGCCTTGTCCGCTCGGAACGTAGTGGAACTGCGCAAGCATGTGGGCCAGGAAGTAGTGATCGAAGGCAAAATTGGTCGAACCAACACGTCCAGCAGCGGTAATCATTTTTTGAACTTTGCGGCCTCCGAATTCACCGCCGTCTGTTTCAAGGACGACGTCGCAAAATTCGATTCGGGCGGTCCGGCCAAGTTATTCGACGGCAAGACGGTTCAGGTTTCGGGAAAACTGGAAACTTACAAAGGCAAGCTCCAGCTCAAGCTGACTTCGCCCAAGCAAATTAGCATTATCGACGGCGTACAAGAATCAGTTGACCACAACGAATCATCCGTCGCCAACGAAGATGAACCAATTGGCGTAGGGCAAGTCACGTATCTGAAACAGATTGGCGATACACATTGGCTTAGCCCGGCGGGTTTAGAATACCGAGGTCGTGATCCGCAGGGACTGAATCGAGTGGAACACGTACTGCGTCACGCTCAGGACATTCCGGATCGAGACGGTTCACATGGCGTCTTTACGGGTGGTGTGGATCGAGTTTTTCAAACCATTGACGAAGCATGGAAGTTGGCAGAAAAGAAGCGACTCAAGCCAGACGTCCAGGGAAATCGCAGCACCTTGACGGTTTCCATGGGACGCAAAGTTGGCTATTTGGGCGGACGCAATGGTCGCCAGAGACGCAATCCGGAACTGCGGAAGATCTTTATCGTGTTTGAAACCGACACCAAGAACATTGTGACGGCGTTCCCCAAGTAACCATCAACTCGAAACGAACCTCTCACTGACCGTTAGCGGAAAGTATCATGAATCTCGCTCCCCATGCCGGATCTTGTCCCGTCTGTGAAAATGGACTACTCCGATTTCAGCAGTGCGAAAACTGCTACGCCGTCTCGTTGATCTGCGACGAATGTGAATCTAGCTGGTCCGATGTGGTTGCCATTTCGAACAATTTGAGCACACCGCCGGATGGATCCTATCCTTACTGCGTTCGCTGCCAAGCCAATTCGAATTGGATCTATCTGAATCCGCTCGGTATTGAACAAGCGGGACTGACGCCTTTTATCCGAGGTGAATCGCGGTAGCACAAGTCGATTTCGCAGGCAACCGAACGTGGCGTGAGGACATCGTCGCTGCCGCCAACAGTAAGAACCATGACGAACTCTACGACTATGATGGACTGTTTCGACTCACGGATCTCACACGAGGAAACCTGACGGTCGGAACACCTTCGACCATCGGCAGTAAGTTATTTGCGGAAGACTGGACACTGGATGCCCTGGGGAACTGGTCTCAATATCAACGAGACACAGTGTCTTCTAGCATGTGTTGATCGTCGACTAGACGTGTGTTTTTTCCTTTCGGCAGTGCTCGGAGAATTGTCACTACCTCGTCGGCGTTTTTCGCGGTTCGCTTTGCAAGACATTTGGCCAGACTCATCAGCTCGTCAATTGGTACAATTGCGCCGACAACAATCACTGCCTTTTGAATATCGGACAGCGGGTTTCCATTGAGGTCGGTGCCAGTTCCCAAATCGTGAGCGTCCTTCACCGGCCCCGCTACGACGTCTGCAAGAAAGTCCCCAGTTCCTTCGAGTATCGGCTTGATTTTGCGTGCCTCTTCACGGTTTGTTTTATACCCTGGCGAAGGAAAAATACTTCCAGATGGAACTCGGATTGGAATTCGTGGAGACTCTCGTAGCGGAGGCGCCACAGTCGATATTTGGTTTCCAAACAAGAAATCAGAAAAAATTCACGTCAAATAGCCTGTTGAGGAGTGCTCTATCGTGTCTATTCACTGCGTTTCCAACAAAAAGTTGAAGCTGTGGGATTTTGGATGGGCTGAGTTTCGGGAGTTTCGAGTTGACTCGATAGGATGTGCAAAAGAATTTTTTACGGAGTTGCTTTCGCTCGATTGCTACGATGACGGCTTTGATAGTAGCCACGGCACGGACAGCGGTCGAAAGATCCACGGTCCGTATCATCTTTCGTCACTTTCGTCTGAGTCATTTCAGCCGGTGTCCATCCGTGAGTTTCAACGTGTTATCGATGACCTCATTTCTGATGACGAACCTCCTTCTTCAGCACAGCTGAATGGATTAAACATGTTCCTTCACGCCATGTTGTCTGGAAAGGGAACTATTTATCAGCTCGCAGTTAATGATAACAGTGCAATTATCGACCTGCCGGTCCACGTCATTTTTTTGGAATTTATATACCTTGATTTGATGGCCAGGTATGCAAATATTTTGACGATCGGGTACGACTAAAAAATTATCGAGATTCATCGCGGATTTTTTAAAGATCCGAAAATATGCCTAGGGGACACCGGTGCCTAGGGGACACCCAAACATTTGACTTGGCTCGTCCAATTTCGTAAACTCTGGCCACTAGGACGAATTCGCTATCGTGAAATAGGAGCATCGACATGCC
>JAGQOZ010000588.1 GCA_020426955.1 Planctomycetales bacterium | reverse complement strand
CCACGTACTTCGGCCGCATTCCGCTGTTGAGCAATTTGATGCTCAATCCACCCAGCGCGCAGGACAACAACGTTGACAACCTCACAGTGACAACGGAAGAACGGACGCAGGTAGCCGTTGGCGACACAGGTGTGACTGATTCGCCTTTACGGCCGGCGGGGCGAGTTCGGTTTGGAGAATCGCTGGTGGACGTGACTTCGGAAGCCGATTTTGTCGACGCGGGACAAACGGTACGAGTGGTCAAGATTCGTGGTACGAATGTGATTGTCCGCGTCGTTTAACATGAGTGCGATCAGGCGTCTGCCGGTTTCTATTCGTGTGGTTTGACGCTTCGAACATGCAGTTCACGAAGTTGCTTTTGATCAACTTCGCCCGGAGCACCCGTCATCATGTCGGTGGCTTTTTGCGTTTTGGGGAAGGCAATGCAATCGCGAATGCTGTCCAATTTGCCAAATAGCATCACAAACCGATCAATGCCCAACGCGATTCCGCCATGCGGAGGTGCACCCAATTGCAACGCATCTAGCAAGAACCCAAACCGTTCTTGAGCGGACGCTTCATCCATCCCCAAAAGGTTGAAGACCTTTTTCTGCACGTTGGAATCATGAATTCGAATGGTTCCGCCACCAGCTTCCGAACCATTAATGACCAGGTCATACGCGATGGCGCGGGCTTTGGCGGGATCGGAATCCAACAGTGCCACGTCTTGCGGGCGCGGAGCGGTGAAGGGATGGTGCATGGCCACCCAACGATTTGCTTCCGAATCAAATTCGAACATCGGAAATTCAACTACCCAAGAAAAATTCATGTCGTTGGGGTTGTACAACTTCATTTCGGCCGCCAGGCGTCTGCGCAATCCGTTTAAGACTCGGCAAGTCACGTCCCATTCGTCCGCGCTGAACAGCAGGAGGTCTCCCGGTTCGGCACCCATGCGTTCGGCAATTTTGGCCAGCAAGTCATCACTGAAGTTTTTGGCAATGGTTGAATTCAACTTTCCGTCCGCGTCCACTTTGAACCACGCCATGCCTTTGGCGCCAAAGTCTTGGATCACATAGTCCGTCAATTTGTCGATGTCTCGACGAGAGTACTTTTCGCCACCTTGTTTGGCGTTGATACCGCGAACTCGACCACCCGATTCGGAAACCATCTTGAAGACTCGGAATTCCGCTTCGGCTGCCAAGTCGGTGCAGTCGATCAGTTCCATACCGTAGCGCAAGTCGGGAGCGTCATGGCCGAAACGTTCCATGGCTTCGTCGTAGGTCATGCGAGGTAGCGGCGTGGGAACGTCGATGCCCAAGATGTCTTTGGCCAATTTTGCCACCAAGCCGTCAATCATGCCGACGATATCGTCCATTTCTACGAACGACATTTCCATGTCCAGCTGAGTGAATTCGGGTTGGCGATCGGCGCGAAGGTCTTCGTCTCGAAAACAACGAGCCACCTGGACGTAGCGATCATAGCCCGCCATCATCAAAATCTGTTTGTATAGCTGAGGCGATTGCGGCAGCGCGAAGAATTTTCCAGCGTGAATTCGACTGGGCACCAAATAGTCTCGAGCACCTTCCGGAGTGCTGCGTCCCAGGATGGGCGTTTCGACGTCAATGAAGTTGTTTTCGTCAAAGTAGTCTCGCATCCCTTTAATGATGCGACTTCTTAACAACAACGTCTGCTGCATTTCTGGACGGCGGAGATCAATATAGCGATGCTTCAAACGCAAATCTTCGCCCGGCAGGTCCATCTGCGTGGGAAAGAACGGAGCTTTGTTACATTTGTTCAGAATCTCCAGCTGCTGTGCGTGAACTTCGATTTCACCCGTTTGCAGCTTGGGATTGACGGTGCCGTCCGGACGCGGTGCGACCACACCCGTGACTTTGATGACATCTTCACCTCGTAGCGTTTTGGCGATAGGCGTTAAGGCATCTTCACCTGTCGGGCCAAATACCACCTGCGTCAGTCCGTAACGGTCTCGCAAATCGACAAAAACGGTACCACCGTGATCTCGGTAACTGTCGACCCAACCACAAAGCGTGACGGTGTTGTCTTTGTTGGAACTACGTAGTTCACCGCAGGTGTGTGTGCGTAACACGGTTAATACCCTCAATTATTCAGCAGAAAAGCGCCCGACGAATCCCGTATTCTAACGTAGCTACAGCATCGGCGCGAAGACGCTTTACGTCTTGCGGCGTGTTTTGAGGCTGTTGTCATAGCGCTGTCGTGCACAAACATTACATTCGACTGCTTAACACGAACAACCGCTTCGAATTGGCTCGGCAAGACACTCGCGCCGAGTTTGCTGAATGCCGCAGATATGTCCGGCAAATCGAATACAGCGAAGAAAGGGTCTTCAAGCGACCGGCAGAGGCTTTGCCGCCCAAAAAAAGAGCCTTGCCGATTCGCAAGTGCAAATCGACAAGGCTTTCGGTTACAACCGAATTCTGTTCCACCGCAGATAAGCCTGCGGAGGAACGGTTTTCTTAGCAACTAACGTCGGCGGCGATAGCCACTGAGGATGGCCAGTGCACCCAGCGAAATCATGGCCAGGCTGTTTGGTTCCGGTACGGCGTTAACGCCTGTTCGCGGCCCAATTTCGTAGCCACCGGCGGTGAAGGCAGCCACAAAGTCGCTGCTGTCAAAATCGCCGTCGCCATTCCAGTCCCCTTCGGCCCAGGTCGAATTGCCAGCAACGGCGTCTTCGTATTCACCCGCCGTGAAGACCGCGACGAAGTCCGAGCTGTTGAATTCGCCGTCCAGGTTCGAATCACCAAAGTAAGTGTTGAACAGGTTTTCGATCAAATAAGATCGATCGTCCGCTGTGACACTACCGTCGCCGTTCAGGTCGTACTTGGCACCTGTTTGACCGCCGGTAACAGCACTGCTCATTTCTTCAATGTCACCCAAGTCCAGTGCGCCACTGCCATTGACGTCGCCTTCAGGGCCAACTTCGGCTTCGGGAGTTAGAGCCAAAGGTACGGCCCAAATGTCCTCTCCACCGCCCCATGGCGAACCGGCACCTTCAAAGTGCCACAACACATGGTGGCCAGTTTGAGCACCAAGGTCATCGTTTGCGTCGTTATCATCGATAGCGGCGTTGATCAAAACGAAGTCACCCGTTTCGACAGGAATGGGGTCGATTTCGTCGCCACCAGACTTGTCCAATGAAGCTAACGGAATCTGGAATTCGACGACATAGCCGATATCACCTGGCAAGTTCAGGCCTGCGCTGTAGTATTCGCCCGGAGCCGGATCTGGATCTGAAAACGGTGCGATACCAGCCGTGGCACCTCGGTTATTCGAAAAAATATCGCCATCGCCAGCCGCGTCAGCGTAGATTTGAAACTTTCCCGGGCCCCAAGCGTCGCCGGTGTCTAGGTCGGGATTGAAGAACAATTCCACACCATCGTTCTGGAACGAATTGGCGGGAAAGTCTTGATCCAGGAAGTCGTCAAAGACTTCAAAGGCCACAAACAAATTGTCTTCCGTGTGAGCGAAATACATGTTGGCGGTCAGGTCGGCATCGCCATCATTCAAATTGTCCAGATTCGGCCACGACTGGCCAGGATTCTGGTTTTCCGCGAACGTGAAAAAGCACTTGTTCGAATATTCGCCATCGCCAATTGTTCCGTCTGCGACGGGGCTGGTGGCCATCAGCGGCGCGGCGATACCAAAGTCAACCGCTTCCGGTAAACCGACTTCATCCACGATGAAGTCCGCCAACGAAGTGGCGT
>JAGQOZ010000587.1 GCA_020426955.1 Planctomycetales bacterium | reverse complement strand
GGACGCTCGTTGAGAAACGGGCACAAACTGCAGAGTGTAATTCAGCACCACCACTGACGCGTTTTCAATAGCCACGTCCTGGATCGATTCGCACCAGAGCGTGATGGGTAGCCCCAGAGCTCGCTTGGCTAATTCCGCCAGCATGGCCGACGAATTGTCGACACCAATCAACGGCGAATGATCCGTATCTCCGATTTCGTCCTTTAAGGACTGGGCTAGCGGCAGCAAAAATCCGCCCAGCGAACAGCCTAGATCAAACACCTTGGTCCCGGGCTGATATGCCTGCTGCGCCATGCGAATCATCATTTCCAACGTCGATTGATAATGGGGTACCGAACGCGAAATCATGTCTTCAAATACGCGCACGACATCTTGGTTGAATTCAAACGAACCAACCGCAGGCATAGGTTTGGAATAAAGGTCGTCATGGGAATCGCTCATGCGAAACAAAACTACTCCGTTTGCCAGATTTTGGAAAGGGGAAGTACCCAACCGACGTATGGCAATTACATATCGAGTTCTGCAGCAATCCTTCGCGCGGTCGCTCGACTGGGCTTCGGCCCGTCTTGCGAAATTCGGCTGTCCCAAGCCAGGATTCGGTCAGGAACTTTGAATTTCGGCAATTCTTGTTGCAGTTGCTGGCGAATCTGTTCCGCCCACTGTCTTTCCCCGGGTTGTCTTTTGTCTGTGGCCCATTCCACAAAGGCGACAGGCCGTGCGCCATATTGATTGTCCGGAACGGGGACGACCAAGGCTTGTTGGATGTCGGGAAGTTGTAGTAATGCTTGTTCGATTTCTTCGGGATAGATATTTTCGCCGCCGGAAATAAACATGTTATCAATCCGACCTTGCACGATCAGTTCGCCCGCTTCGTTCCAATAACCACGGTCTCGCGTGGCAAACCAGCCATCATTGTTGACGGTCGGTTCGATTTGGCCGTCACGATAGTAACCCAACATCAGCGATTCTCCGCGAACCCAAATTTCGCCATCCGGAGTGACATGAACTTGTCGGCCGGGAAGGACGTGTCCGGACGAAAGGGCTGTTTCGATATGCTCCGGTCGGCTCAACCAGTCCGCGGAAGTGGTAACTTGTGACGCCATTTCGCTCATCCCATACGTCGTTCGAACCGGCAGTCCCACCTCGATAGCTTGGCGAACCAGCGACGGAACCAAGGGCCCTCCGCCTAGCAGAACTGTCTTCAACGAATTCAATGTTAGCGACTCGGCAAGCATGCGTTGCAGCTGCGTGCTAACAACCGAAAGGTGTGTGATTTGCTGAGCCTGGCACAAGTTGCTCAGGCTCGTGACTACCCCGGGAAGCACCACGGTCGCGCTGGCCAGGGCACAGCGAAACAGCACGCCCATTCCACCCACATGATACAGCGGTAGACTCAGCAGCCACCGGTCATGCGGACCTAAAGGAATGACTTGATTCGCTCCGGCCGCGTTCGCCACATGATTTTGCAGAGAATGGGCGATGATCTTAGGTCGTCCCGTGCTGCCAGAACTGCAGATCATGGTAGCAGGGACAGCCGGATTCAGAGTGGTCGGCGCTGCTGCTGTAGAGCATGACGCACTGCTGCTGGGTATCGCGGCAAACCATTCGCTAATCTGTGGTGCGGTCAAGAGATTGGTTCGAAGTTCCTGTTCAGCGATTTCTTGCGCCGCGGCGGTTGGCAAACGAGTGCTCAAGGGGCAGATGGTTCTTCCGGATCGTATCGCTGCCCAAATCAGCGCGACCAACTGCCAGGAATTGCCTGCCTGTACGGCCAAAACCGACGAAGAATCAGCACAACGTTGACGCCATTCTTCGGCTGCCAGCGAGACGAGTTGCGAAAATTCACCGTAACGGAAAATGTGTTCGTCCGTCGCCAAGTAGACAGCGTCGGGTGTCTTGTGCGCCGCTGCAGCTAGCGGGCAGGCAATGTTCTGGTGGCCTGACAACATTAGGTCAGCTCCTGCAATAGGTCTGTCCGCAGTGACAATGGATGGTCACACTGTAGACTGCCATAGTTGACGGTGGGTGAATTCCTCAGGACGTCTTGTTTGATCCAGCGAATGGTATCCAAGCCACATGGTGTGGTCGGCGCGAAACGCTGAGCGATCTGCGCTAAACACGCAATTCCAACTCCCGATTCAAACGCCGAACTGATCACTAACGTGCGACCATCCGACACCCACTGCCGAATCGGTCGCAAGCTGCCCAACAGCGTCGGCTTAACAATGAACGCAGCCGCGCGGGGAAACGTCGCAGTCAGATTTTCACACGAGATTTCCCTGAGTGTTTCGTCCAGCGCATAAGGCATGCGAGTTTCAGCGAAGAAGGTTTCCAGATTCGCGGGATCAGCGAGCGGTTCTTCGATGTATTCGATGGACAAATCAGAAATTGCCTGGCCAAAGCGAATCGCTTGCGACAGCGTCCAGCTTCGATTCGCATCCAATCGCAGTGACTGATCTTGACGCAAGTGGTTTCGCACGGTTCGCACCAGATCGATGTCCGTTTCCAGCGAATGACGCCCCACTTTGAGCTTTACGCTTCGATACGAAGATTCAGCCAATTCCGCTGCGGAATCCAAAGGGTTTTGGGAGTCGCTTGTCAATAACGCATTGATGGGAACCGAAACCGAAACCGGCGAATCCGAGTTGACGGACAGCATTTGCTGAAAGGCCAGCATCTCTTGCGCAAATTGCAATGCCGCAGTTTGGAACGGAGGACCTGCGTGAAAGTCGTCGATAGCGTCTGACAAGGTTTCGTCACTGAAGCCTGGCAGCGGAGCGGCGTCGGCCCAGAAAATTTCTGAGCCAATTTGTTGTCGGAGTAAAATGCCTGATCGTTCCTGAAGCGTCTGCCCAGCCATCACGACCGGCCGCAGTGGAATGCGATAACAAAACGCTTGCAGAGAACCGCTCACAGCACACACCCGATGCAAAATAGAAGAGTGTACAGTAGCAGTGTGGCAGCTGTTTTACCTAGGTATGGATTGAGGCGTTGGCCATCGGTACGCCAAACTTGTCCTGCTAGTAGGCTGCCGGGCAAGGCAACGAAACAGGCCAGCAAGATAGTTGCGGAATAATTCCACGCCAAGAATAGTACTGCCGGGATGCAAGCAGCAGCAAGGACGCAAACCGTGTATTCGCACCGCACAAATGAACGGCCGAAACGTACGGCCAAGGTGCGTTTGTTCGCCAATCGATCTTCATCAATGTCTCGCAGGTTGTTGACCACTAGCAGCCCCACCGCCAGCAATCCGGGTGCGAAGCCGGCGACAATCACGTCGCTTGAAACGTCCAGTGTCTGGACAAAAAAGGTACCTGCCACGGCAACTGGGCCGAAGAAGATTAGCACGAACAGATCGCCCAGTCCCAGATAGGCCAGCGAATAACGGCCGGCCGTATAGAGTACTCCGAACAGAATGCTAACGGCACCAATCAACAACAATCCCCAGCCCGCTCGATAAACCAAATACGAAGTGGCCACTGCGGCCAAACCAAACATCAACATGGTGGCTACCAGCATTTGGGCTGGAGTTACCAAGCCGGCCTGGACTGCTCGAGTGGGTCCTTTTCGATCTTCCGTGTCAGCACCTTGGAAGAAGTCGCAGTAGTCGTTGCAGAAGTTCGTGCCGATCTGGATGCAAATGGCGCCGAACAAGGCGGTACCGGCAGCAAGTAGATGAAAGCCATCGCTTCGCCAAGCTAACGCGCTGCCGATAGCGACGGGGCA
>JAGQOZ010000586.1 GCA_020426955.1 Planctomycetales bacterium | reverse complement strand
TGACCGACACGATTCGGCCGAGCGATTAGGGTTTGCCGAAGTTGCCGCCAACAGTTTAGACATTTCCAGTGATCGCGACTTTGCGGTGGAATTCGCATTCGTCCTGACTCTGATTGCGGAACATCTGAGTACTTGGGCCGACGAATGGATCTTGTGGTCGACCGTGGAATTTCGCTTTATCAAAATGCCTCAGACGTTTTGCACTGGTTCGTCCATCATGCCGCAGAAAATCAACCCGGACGTGACCGAATTGATTCGGGGCAAGACGGCTCGTGTTGTCGGCAATCTACAGTCGCTGTTGGTGCTAATCAAAGGCCTACCGTTGGCCTACAACCGCGATCTGCAAGAAGACAAACTGCCGCTGTTCGATTCGTACGATACGGTGACGGCGTGTTTGGAACTGGCGGCCCCGCTGGTTGCGGGTGCACAGCTGAACCGAGCTTCCATACAAGCGGGATTGGAAAAAGGTTATTTAGACGCTACCACGTTGATGGAATTCATGATTAGCAAAGGCGTTCCGCAGCGAACGGCGCATCATTTGGTCGGAGCGTTGGTGAATCTGGCGATTGAACGAAACGTGTCACTTGCCGAATTAACTCCAGCCGATTTTCAAAACGCGCATGCGGCTTTAGATGAATCTGTCTACGAGTCGTTGGGGACCACCAACGCGGTCAATGCCTTTCAAAGCTACGGCTCTACGGCGCCGCAGCATGTTCGCACGCAAATCAACCTCTGGAAGGATCGACTCGGATTGCAATAGGAAAACTTGTCGAAAGCCGCTAGTCCGCACTAGCACACCCCAAAAGAAATCCCATGAAATCGCAACTTCTGATCTGGATCCTTCTGTTTTCATTGGCCAGGGTCGGGCTGGTCACGGCACAAGACGACTTCTTTGGCGAAGATGGCTTCACCGATATCGACATGACCGATCCGCTGGGTTCGGAGCCCGGCTTTGCAGCGACTTCGGATGTTCCGGAAGTGGCCGAGGATGCTACCGAATCGACACCCGTGAGAACGAATTCGCCCGCCGCTCAAAGTATTTTGGATTCGAACCCAACGACACCAGAAGAACAGCTGCGAGCGATCGAGTTGCTGATCCAGTTGGACGAAGCGGAAACTGCCAAACCGTTTGTCAATCAACTGGCCGCTGCCGAATTACAGGCCAACGAATTGGTGTCGCTAGAACGAAGCTACGGTAGCGGCATTTTCCTCCGGATGGCTCGTCATCCTCAGCTACAACCCGAAGGACAAGCGTTTGCGAATCAGGTCTTTACGGCACTGCAAAGCGCGTTTCAGAATCCTGCGTTGTTGAAACAGCAAGCCCAACGTTTGCGTTCTAAATCCAAAGCTCAACAAGCGGCCGCTGTGCGATTCTTGCTGTCCGCCAGTGACCATGCGGTACCCGCTTTGATCGACGCGACGGATGATGTGGCGTTCCAGGAAATCAAACCGCTGCTGAACTCGCTGTTGATCCGATTAGGGAAGCCTGCCATCGATCCCTTGTTGGCTTACGTTCATCACGGCAGTGACAGCCAGCGACGGACGGCCCTACGAGTGCTGGGGCGGATAGGTGACAAGTCTGCTGCACCGCAGATGGCGATTGGTTTGTGGAATTCGCCCAGTGATTCGGCAGAACGAACGGCAGCGGTCAAGGCGTTTGAAGATTTGTTCGGCCGATTTCCGTCTTATGATCAATTAGAAATCTTGGCGTGTCGAACGGCGGAGCGTCGCTATTCTTTCCAGACAGCTCGCCGCACACGCTTGGACGGTACGGTCCACATGTGGCGTTGGGACGAAACGGCGAAGCGACCGAAGCCAGATTCGGTCCTTCCTGAAGACGCCGCGACGTTGGAGGCCTTGCGCATCTACAGCGGCCTGCACGCGCTAAATCCGATGAAGGATGATTACGCCATTCGTCGCATGGTTTGCCTGTTGGAGCTGGAGCAGCGAGCAGCTGGATTGGATCAGCGTCTACCGGAAGGCACGGCTCATGCTCAAGCGTTTGCGGCCGGTCCGGCGGTCTTGGAACGAGTGTTTCGCGCGGCGCTGCACGATCAACACGTGGCGGCAGCGGTGGCGGCGGCTGGCATCATGAGCGAATACGCGGGCCATGATTTCTTGAGCGCCTCAGCTGATCAAATGCGCCCCTTGGCAACCGGTTTGATTCATCCGCATCGGCAGATTCGCTGGGCAAGTACGCAGGCCATTGCCAAAATGGCGCCGCATGCGCCGTTTGCCGGTGCCAGCCACTATTTAGAAAACTTGTCATATTTTGCGGCCAGCGACGGTCGCCGAAAAGCCATTGTGGCACACCCCGTGATCGGACAAGGTCGTACGCTGGCAGCGATTTTGAACCAAGCCGGCTATGCGGCGCGTGCGGTGAATTCTCCGGACGCGTTATTCGAAGCGGTGCGAAGTAGTGCCGATTACCAACTGATTGTGATGAGCGATAGTTTCGTCCGTCCGAATTCACACGATACGTTTTGGCGACTTCGCAAAGACCCGGCAGCGGCGATATTGCCGGTCGCATATTTGTTGCGAAGTGCTCGAGAAGCGTTACCAGCGGAAATCACTGTTGGTCAAGGTTCGCAGATCGTGACACTGCCCGATCCGCACGACCGCGAAGGCCTACTGCTGGAACTGAAAAACCTGGAAGCCCTGTACGTGCGAGACGTCATGTCGGATGATGTGCGGATGCGAAATGCCAAATCATCTCTGCAGTGGTTGGCCGAAACGCACGATCGCTGGGGAGCGGATCGAGTGCGTTTGGATCAGCGTTTTGCCGCCATCGCAGCCGGTTTGGATCACGATCATCTGGCGGCCGAAGCAACGTTGCTGCTGGCCAAGACGGGCAGTTCAGAAGCGCAGCTGGCACTGTTAAATCAAGTTCATTTGTCAACACTTTCTTGGGAAGCTAGGCAACAGGCATACCAGGCATTTAACCGTTCTGTACAATCGTTTGGGGTGTTGCTGAACCAGGCACAAATTCGTCAGCAACAACGGCGTTTGAGCGAAAGCGCAGAACAAGAACGTGGGCTTTTTTCGTCCGTCGTGCAGACCATTCAGCACCGCGGACAGGCGGATTCAGAAAGCCTTTAACCGATTGAACCAACTCGGCATTGAGTTCCACAAGTGGTTCGCATTTGCGGCAGGTTCGCTTGCAGCCAATAGCTGCGCGAACCCACGGAATTTCATTGCAAACTTTTCCGCCGAAGATTACGGATGACCGCATTTTCGAATCATGATTCAGGACCGCCCATCAAGGGAATCATTGGCAGCAGCTCGGCCATGGAGCAGGTGTATCGGACGATTCGCCGAGTCGCTCGATCATCGGCGTCCGTACTGCTGTTAGGCGAAACCGGGACGGGAAAAGAAATGGTGGCCAACGCGGTGCACCAGCTAAGCCAACGCAGCGGCGGCCCGTTTGTCAAAGTGAATTGTGGTGCGCTAAGTGAAAGCCTGTTGGAAAGCGAATTATTCGGGCATGTGCGAGGTTCGTTTACGGGCGCCATTGACAATCGAACCGGCCGTTTTGAAGCAGCGCACAGTGGCACTATCTTTTTGGACGAAATCAATTCAACCACGTTGCAGTTACAAGTGAAGCTGCTGCGAGTTTTACAGGAGCGTGAATTCGAACGAGTAGGTGACACGCAGACCATCCGCGTAGATACGCGAGTCATCGCGGCGGCCAACTGTGACCTGATGCAAGAGGTGGCAGGCAAGCGTT
>JAGQOZ010000585.1 GCA_020426955.1 Planctomycetales bacterium | reverse complement strand
TGGCGTGTGCCAGACGAATTCTGTCCAACACGCCGCTCGCCGCATTAACCGGGTTGAATGAAACGATTTTTGTCGAAGCCGCTCGAGCTTTCGCGTTGCGAATCCTGCGCGAATCCGAACCGGACGACGCAAAACGCATTGAACACGCTTTTCAGCTGTGCGTTTGTCGCCAGCCAACTTCAGCCGAAGTGGACGAAGTTTTGCGACTACTGCAAACTCATCGCCAACGTTTGGCCGACGGCTGGTTGGATGAACGCATGATTGCCACCGGCCAAGCAGATCAGCTGCCCGAATTGCCGGTCGAAGTCAGTCCGCAAGACGCCGCCGCGTGGACGTTAGTCAGCCGAGTCCTTCTGAATTTAGATGAAACCATCAGCAAGAACTGAGATGCAAAAATGAACATTCGCCACATCCGTTCGCAGCTTGCCCACGAAGTTACTCGCCGCTGGTTCTTTCAACAATGCGGCGTCGGCTTGGCCGGCATTGCTGCGCATTCGCTACTGAGCCAAGACGGCTGGGCGGCGTCGGCCAATCCACTGGCACCGCGAAAACCTCATTTTGCCGCGAAGGCCAAACGAGTGATCTATATGTTCCAAGCGGGTGCGCCCAGCCATTTAGAACTGTTTGATTACAAACCGGAATTGGCCAAACGAGATGGACAGCTGCCGCCAGCGGAATTACTGGAAGGCTATCGAGCGGCTTTTATTGATCCCAAGTCGGCGTTGTTGGGACCGAAGTACAAGTTTGCCAAGCATGGTCAGTGCGGGATGGAGCTGAGTGAATTGTTGCCGCACACGGCCAAGATTGCGGATGACATTTGTTTGATTCGAAGCATGCAGACCGAAGCGGTCAATCATGCGCCGGCGCAGATCATGATGAACACCGGTTCGCAACAGTTTGGTCGGCCCAGCTTTGGTGCGTGGACTTTATACGGTTTGGGCAGCGAATCAGAAGATCTGCCCGGCTTTGTCGTGTTGACTAGCGCCAAGGGGACCAGCGGCGGCGCCAGCAATTACGGTTCGGGTTTCTTGCCCACGCAGTACGGTGGTGTGCCGTTTCGGAATGCCGGTGACCCCGTGTTGTATCTTTCCAACCCGCCGGGCATTGATGCCGAAGCGCAAAAGGATTCGCTGGATAGCTTGGCCAATTTAAACCGACTGGCCCACAATGCGTTTGGCGATCCAGCCATTGAAGCTCGGATCCAGAGTTACGAAATGGCGTATCGCTTGCAAACCAGCGCACCCGAATTGATGGATTTGGGCAGCGAATCGCCCGACGTGTTGGCTCGTTATGGAATTCAAGATCCCAATGAAGGATCGTTCGCGCGAAATTGCTTGTTGGCGCGACGCTTGATTGAACGAGGTGTCCGGTTCGTACAGCTATTTCACGAAGCCTGGGACCAGCACGGCAATCTGACGGCCGATATCAAGAAAAACGCAGGCCACACCGACCAACCGTCCGCGGCGCTGGTGGCAGATCTCAAAGAGCGAGGCCTGTTGGATGATACGCTGGTGATTTGGGGGGGCGAATTTGGACGCACTCCGATGGTGCAAGGCGGGAATGATGGCCGAGACCACCATAATCGATGTTTCTCTGTATGGTTGGCCGGAGGCGGAGTGAAACCGGGTTACGTGCATGGTCAAACGGACGAATTTGGCTTCAATGTCACCGAAGACTTGGTCCACGTTCACGATTTGAACGCCACGCTATTGCATTTGCTGGGCTTCGATCACACTCGGTTGACCTATCGGTTTCAAGGTCGAGACTACCGTTTGACCGACGTACACGGAAACGTGATCACACCGATGATTGCCTGACGTTTCCAGGAATTTTCTTTTCTTGGAAATCGATAGTGTCACATAACCTGGACCATTGCGGGTTTTGAATAGGGCAACACGATTCCGAGAAAGCAGCGTCGAAGTTGCGTTTTTTCCTAGCCCGACGCGTCAGTTTTGAAGTTGCGTTTTTTCATAGCGCGAAACGTAAGCGAGGGAAAACGGAGTGTTTCTCTGGACGCTGACGCGTCGGGCTAGGAAAGTCCGCCCGTACCGATTTGTTCGTAGTACCGCCTTCAGGCGGAATAAACTGAGCTGGTCTGCCGACTAAAGGCGGGTACTACGAACTTCAATTTTTAAAATTCCAATTTCAAACCAATGACGGTCGTTTCGCAGACTCAGCGAAAGGTGACAGTATGCAGTCAAAGACTTTCCCACTGTTCGTGTTAACTCTGGTTGTGACATGTGGACTTTCAAACCGCGCGTTCGCGTTTTGCGATGATGACGACGATTACGCCGGTCGCTATTTTTCTGGTGAATTCGAACTGACGCAAGAGTCGGTATTTGGCACGTTGGATGGAGTTCGAGCTTGGAGCCAAGCGAATGGCACCATCACCGATAGCCAGATTCAAGGTGGAAACAGCGAATGCCAAGGTGACGGTTTGGACACCAATCACAATGCGAATGTGACGATCGTGAACAGCCAGATTACCGGCTTGGATGATGGGATCAAGGCGAAATTGAATTCGCGAGTAATCGTCAACAGCGGTACGATTATGGGCAACGACGATGGCATTTCCACGGCTGGCAATGCGCTGGTTCGAATCAACGGCGGTACCGTGAACGGTGATATCCACGGCATCTTGGCCATCGATCAATCGGTGGTGCAGGTGGCTGGAGGAGAAATCCTGGGCGGTTCCGTGATCCAAGACAGTGGACGCCTGGATCTGTTTGGAGGTCAGATAGAATCAGTTCGAGTGAACGATAACGGCCTTGTAAATATTGTGGGCGGCCAAATCGACGGCGTGGCCGAGGCCACTGGCAATGGTCGTGTGCAGTTGTTTACACAGCCGGGACAGCCGAGCATGTTGTGGGACGGTACGGCTATCAACGAGTTTGAAGAGGGACACTACTACGACACCTACACTTCGGACATTGTGACATCGCAGAATACTGTGCTGAACTACGGATTGCTGGACATCGGTGATTCGCCGCCGACGCTGACGATGGGGCCAGACGGGCAAGCGTATTCTGTTTATCTGGGTGGCGCAAGTTCGGCGAATTTGGATCAAGGGAGGATTTACGGAGAGCTGATTGCCGACGACCAGAGCCAAGTGGTGATTGATGGTTCGTTACTGCAAGGGTTCCGCGCGGCCGTGACCGCGTATCGCAGCAGCCAGATCACCTTGAAGTCAGGAAACATAGAGAACACCTACGTTGGTGTGTTGGCGCTGAGCGATAGTCGGTTGGATGTCCAGGGCGGCGCGATTACGACTCTGGTGGATGGCGTACAGGCCCAAGATGATTCGGTGGTTTCGGTCACCGGTGGGGCGATCGTCGGTCGAGATGACGAAGGCATGCGATTGCGTGATAGAGCTTCGTTGATGCTGAGCGGTGGTTCGATCCAAGGCGGTCAAAATGGTGTCTCCGCGTCGGAATACTCAATCGTACAAATGATGGATGGCCGCGTTTCCGGACCCGACAACGCGATGCGGATTCGCGACAACAGTCAGTTGTTGATACAAGGCGGCGAAGTAAGTGGTCGCATTTTGCTGGAAGATCAAGCCAACGGTATTATCCAAGGCGGCACCGTTTCGCGGAATGTGATTGCCAGAAATGCAAGTCGAATGGAACTAGCCGGAGGACGTTTCAGCGGTGCGATTCAAGCGGAAGACAACAGCCAGGCAGTGATTTCGAACGGTCAATTTCAGGCAGGATTACGCTTCAGCGGCAATGCGA
>JAGQOZ010000584.1 GCA_020426955.1 Planctomycetales bacterium | reverse complement strand
TTGCCTATCATCGACGCGATCGACTTTTTTGATTCCATTGCCTTCGATGCCATGGACGAACCGATTGGCCGACCGCTGCTGACTGAAATTTCCAAACGCCTGCAGTTCTTGCAAAAAGTGGGCGTCGGCTATCTGACGCTGGATCGATCGGCGGACACACTCAGCGGCGGAGAACTGCAACGAGTCCGTTTGGCGACGGGCATCGGTTCGGGCCTAGTTGGTGTTTGCTATATCTTGGACGAACCATCCATCGGTCTGCATCCTCGAGATAACCAGCGGTTGATTTCGTCACTGCGAGAACTCCAAGGACTAGGTAACACGGTCATTGTGGTCGAACATGACGAAGCGATGATGCGGCAAGCGGACCACTTGCTGGACATCGGGCCTGGCGCCGGTTCGTTAGGCGGTACGATCTGTGCGCAAGGTACGCCCGCGGAAGTGGCCGCCAACGGTTCCATTACGGGCAGTTTTCTTTCTGGGCGAACCAAGATTGACGTGCCGCAGCAGCGTCGCAAAACGACCAAGGCCAATTCGCTTATTATCGAAGGAGCTTCACTGAACAATCTGCAAAACGTGGAAGTTCGCATTCCTTTAGGCGTATTAGTTTGCGTGACAGGCGTCAGCGGTTCGGGCAAGAGTTCGCTGATTAACGAAACGTTGGCGCCAGCGCTGATACGACGCTTGGGCGGTATGGCGGCCAAGCCAGGTCCGCATACCAGTCTGCGTGGCGTGAAGCAAATTGACAAAGTAATTCAAATAGATCAAACGCCCATCGGTCGAACTCCGCGCAGCAACCCCGCGACGTTCACGGGATTGTTTGACGAGATTCGCAAAGTCTTTGCGGGAACGCGAGAAGCCAAACAACGAGGTTTCAATGCTTCGCGTTTTAGCTTTAACGTCAAAGGCGGGCGATGCGAAGCGTGCCAAGGTCAAGGAACGCAGAAAATCGAAATGAGCTTTCTGCCCGATATGTACGTGACGTGCGACGAATGTCACGGGGCGAGATTCAATTTGCAGACGTTGCGAGTTCGCTATAAAGGCCAGTCGATTGCAGACGTGCTGGAGATGCGAGTGGACGAAGCGGTAGAATTCTTTGAAAACTTTTCGAACATTTCGCGACTAGTCAAAACACTGCACGACGTAGGACTCGGCTATCTACCGCTTGGCCAAGCCTCGACAACGTTGTCTGGCGGCGAAGCTCAGCGAATCAAACTGGCCACGGAACTGGCTCGAATTGACACCGGAAAGACGCTGTACCTATTGGACGAACCCACCACCGGACTCCATTTTGTGGACGTCCAGCGTCTGCTGAATGTGATGAATCAGTTGGTTGACAAAGGGAATACGGTGGTGGTGATTGAACACAATTTGGACATTATTAAATCGGCGGATTGGCTGATTGACCTGGGACCGGAAGGTGGCCAAGCGGGCGGACAAATGATTGGCAGCGGCACTCCCGAAGAACTGGCACAGTTGGACGCCAGTCACACGGGATTGGCATTGCGAGAAGTGTTGGCGAGTAATCAGTAATTACGATCAGGATTGGCTGGAGCCTGGGATTTTAGGTAGAAGTGTTGATTCGAGTTCGACGAAAATTGAAATCGCGATAGGAGAACTGTAATGATTTACTCGCGAATTGTGGCGTTGCTGGGTTTTACCGCGAGTCTTTCGTTCGCACAAACACCTGATCGCTTGCAACCGCAAGTTTATCGGATTGAACCGAGCGACGATGTTCAGTTTCGCCTGCAAGATTTGCTGGTAAAGGCCGTACCGGGTGACGTCATCGAATTTTCATCCGGACGATTCGAATTGAACCGGCAGATTGATATCGCGACGGACAATATTACGTTGCGAGGCCAGGGTTCGGATCAGACCATTCTCAGTTTTCGCGGTCAACAATCGGGCGGGCAAGGGATTGAAGCGACCGGCAATAACTTTGTGGTCGAAAGTCTGGCCGTGGAAGATACGGCAGGAAATGCCATCAAAGTGAACGGTTCGAAGAACGTGACATTTCGCGAAGTCCGAGTGGAATGGACCGGTGAAGCGAAGTCCAGTAACGGAGCGTATGGACTGTATCCCGTGCAATGCGAAAACGTGTTGATCGAAGCGTGCGTGGCCAAAGGAGCATCTGATTCCGGGATCTATGTCGGGCAAAGTCGTCGAGTGATCGTGCGGAATTGTTTGGCAGAACGCAACGTGGCGGGCATTGAAATTGAAAACACCGTGGATGCTGACGTCTATGACAACGTGGCCACCAATAACGCCGGCGGTTTGCTGGTCTTCGACCTGCCCGGGCTGCAATTGAAAGCGGGGCAACGAGTTCGACTGTTTCGCAACAAAGTGAACGCCAACAATCACAAGAACTTTGCGGCCGAAGGCAACATTGTGGCCATGGTGCCGTCCGGAACCGGCGTGATGGTTCTGGCCACGGACCAGGTGGAAATCTTTGACAATGAAATCATGGACAACCAAACGTCCAATATTTCGGTGGTCAGCTATTTGATTTCTGGCAAAAAAGTCAAAGACCCAGACTACGATCCGTACTGCAAAACGGTTTCAATTCATGACAATCAGATTGCTCGTGGAGGACAGAAGCCCAGCGGCCTTGTCGGCAAAATGTTGATGCCCGTGTTGGGTGCCACGCTTCCAGATATTCTGTTCGATGGCATGACACAACCTGTCGAACGCACTGACAATAACTTGGCAGTGGAAAAACTGGCCATTTGGAACAACGGCGACGCGACGTTCGCCGATTTTAAACTCGCCGAACTAAACCCCTCGGCCATTTTGACCGGAAAATACAAGGCATCCCGAGACCTAACGCCGCATTCCAAAGCTCGACCGGCGGCGTTGCCCGCAGTGGCGTTGCTGCCGCATGAAGCGCCTGTTCCGACGGCCGATCCAACCATCATGGCCTATCGTTCCGCTCCGGAACGGCTGAGCGAATGGGGATTTTTTGAAGGCAACGGCGCGTCGCAAACTCCAGTCACTGGTGTTGTGCCCTACGATTTGAACACGCCGCTGTTTTCCGATTACACCAGCAAATACCGCTTTATTCGAATCCCGCCGGGTTCGCAAGCTCGTTTCACCGAATCGGGAGTGCTGGACTTTCCAGACGGGACCGTGATTGCCAAAACGTTTGCCTATCCGCACGATGAACGCGATCTGTCGCAAGGAGAACGACTGCTGGAAACTCGGATTGAACTTCGCCAAGGTGACGCGTGGGTGGGCTATGCATATCAGTGGAACCAAGAACAGACGGATGCCACTCTGTTGTTAGGTGGTGGTGAAGTGCAGGTGTCGTGGATTCGAAAAGACGGGCAAACGTTCACGCATCGCTATGAAATCCCGAATGCCAATCAATGTTTGAATTGCCATTCGCAGGACAAAGCCTTCGTACCGCTCGGCCCGACTGCTCGGAATTTAAATCGCTCTTTCGAATACACTGGCGGGCATGCCAACCAGTTGTCACACTTGGCCAAGTTGGGGCAGTTGGCAGGTTTGCCTGACCAAGTGGAAACGTTTCCGGTAGCCGATGATTCGGCGACGGGTTCGTTGCATGACCGAGCGAAAGCGTGGTTGGATGTCAACTGTGCTCATTGCCACAGTCCGCACGGGACCGCTCGTACATCCGGTTTGGATTTGCGGTTTGATCAGACCGACCCCAGCAAATATGGCGTTTGGAAATCTCCCGTAGCTGCGGGACACGGTTCGGGCGGCCACGATTACGATATCGTTCCCGGCCAGCCCGA
>JAGQOZ010000583.1 GCA_020426955.1 Planctomycetales bacterium | reverse complement strand
CCTTATCAATGCGAGTTACGCACCTTATACGCGAGACATCCCATAATCCGCACTCTTTGCAATTTAAACCGTGCCGAATGCAGGGAATTTAGGCTTGGCACAATCAGATTAGTTCGTCAAATGCTTCTAGCGTGACGAGTTAAGTCGTTTTAAATCCTTGCTTTGCGTCATTTCGCGTGTTAATATCTGGTTCGCAAAAAATTTTGTGACAGACTGTTTCGTTAATATATGTAGAAGGTCATTTGTTTCAGTCCCCCATTCACACGCAGGAGAGGGAGAGTACATGAGAAATCGTTCTCGAAAAGGTTTTACACTTGTGGAATTGCTGGTGGTAATCGCCATTATCGCAATTCTGGTTTTGCTGCTGTTGCCGGCGATCAATGCGGCTCGCGAAGCAGCTCGTCGAACTCAGTGCATCAACAAAGTCAAGCAGATTGCCTTGGCGATGGTGAACTACGAAAGTACGTATCAGAGCTTCCCGCCAGCCATTCCCGCTTGCTCGGAACGAGCTTGGATTTCCACGGGTACGCAAAACGGTCTAACCTGCCATGGTCCCAACTGGGCAATGCAGATCCTGGGCTTCATGGAAGAGCAAGCGCTGTATCAGAACACCGTTCAATGTATGGAAAATGAATGGGCGGCGTGTGATGACTGTGAACATGGATCTTGGCAAGTAGGTAACTACACGCCCGACTTCATGGTCTGCCCCAGTGCACCAACGCCCAACAAGATCCATCAGTCCAGCATTACTCGACATGAAAACCTATCCAAAGGCAACTACGTGGCTGCTCTGGGTGCTGGTTTCTACAACTATTCAGTGGAAAAGAACTCGTTGGTTGATCAGCAGCTGGGTAATAACCTTGCAAACGCTAAGCTGAGCCGAGGAATCGTCACCGTTGTCATGATCCCCAACATGAAGGATCGTTTCGGTGACCGAGCGGCACAAGAAAATGATCAACGAGCGAAAGGTATGTTCAAATTCGCTCATGGTAAAGGTACCAAGCTCAGCAAGGTGCGTGACGGTGTATCCAAGACGATTGTCTGCAGCGAAGTTTTGACCGTGGACGGCGTGGGTGAATCTCCGCAATATTCGGATGACATCCGAGGCGTTTGGACCACTCCTTCGATGGGCGGTAGTACGTACAGCCATTTCACCACGCCAAACTACAATGGAGTTGGTGGCGCTGCGGGAGGTCTTGATAACCTTGTCGTTGCTGGTAATCCGGGTCCAGATACGATCAACGGTTGCGAAAATGATCCGCTTGAATTACCAGGTGGTGCGGATAGCGCACTGCGCTGCACACCCAAACGTGACGGTTCCTTTTCTGGAGCCGAAACCTGGGCTGCCGCTCGAAGTCAGCATCCGGGTGGGGTGGTTGCCGGACGTGCGGATGGTTCGGTAGGATTCTATCCAGACGGTATCGATCGAGGTGTTTGGCAGGCATTGGCCACTCGTGCAGGTGGACCGGCTGAGCCTCGTACCGAAGACAACTAACTTCGGCGAACCTAGAATCGGTTGACTCATCGTCCCAAGTGCGGCTGTTCGAGTGGCACTTGGGACCCTTTTATTTAAGGATTAGAAAATGGCACGAATTCATCGAATTGGCATGTGGTGGTTGGCGGCATTGATCTTGGCAGTTTCCGTTGGTTGCGGCGGCGGCCCCATTGATGTGAACGAAGGACTGGACGAAGATCAGCTGGCAATTGCAAATCTGGTCGGCCAAGTTGCCGATATGTCTCGTTCATTGCAGGAATTGCGGGAGATGTATGCGAAAGACTCGCAGCCCACCGCAGCCGAGCAACGCGACATCAGCAAGGGATTCTATTTTATCAAAGACCAGCAAATTGAAGTCTCTGGCACAACAGCGTCGTTTACGGTAGTCGTCACGGGCGAAAATGATTCCAAAACCGAAAAACCTTGGACGGCCGTAAAAGAGGGCGATGCTTGGAAACTAAAAGACACGCCGGTCAAATAGGCCGAAGCGTGAAGTGTCCCTTGCAGCCGCAAACTGGTTGCTAAGCATAGGCGAATTATTCGATGAATCAGGCACGGGCGAACGACCAATCTTCTTGGATCGTTTCGCCCGTTTTTGATTTATTCTTCTTCATCAACATCTGGTGGATTATCGTCGCGTTTTGGCCGCAGTGGGAACTGAAGGACACGCAGGATACGACGCTGACCTTTTGGCAAGTCTATTTCATCACCACGCCGCATCGCTGGATCACACTGTTTCTGGTGGCTACCGATCCGGATAGGCGAGGTGACAGGTCCAAATGGTTTGTGGTGATGGCCATTGGATTCGCCGCGTTCATTGGCTTGGTGTGGGGCATCCAAGGGAAATCGCTGGTCTGCTTGGCCGCAATCGACTTTGTGTGGAATGCGTGGCACTTTGGTGCTCAGCATGGTGGGATTCTTCGCATCTATTCGCGCAAGTCGGACAACGGACATCGTTGGTTGGAATTGAATTCGCTACGCATTTTTGTCACGTACGTATTTCTGCGAACCGGCGGAGCGTTTTTGGGATGGCTGGAACTTCGACCGCAAATGACTTCAGCGATCCTGATTTTGGATTTGGTGGTTGCCGCGCTGCCGGCGTCACTGGTGGTAATGGAATTGTTTTCTTCGCCGCATAAAAAGCCGGGCAAGGTCCTGTATTTGCTGAACGTGTTTGCCATGTACACAGCCGTGTTAATGGCGTGTCGTGCGGGCAATCTCCAGTTGCTGATTCCGCTAACAGTCGCTTCTGCCGGTTTTCATTCGGTGGAGTATATGGCCATCTTGACCTACTACGCTCGGCGACGGAAAGACCATGGCACACCGGCTTTGTTTCAGACAATGGCCAAATACTGGCTGCGTTTTATGGCCGTGTTCATGCTGTTTGTAGGATTTCTAGCGGTCTATTTCGATTCTGCGGGCTGGCAGTGGTTTGCGGCTGCTAATTTGTGGGCGGCCTATTTGCACTACGGCTATGACGGCATGATTTGGAAATTACGACGGTCGGAAACGGCCCAATCCTTGGGCGTTGATCGCTCTGCACATCAGTCAGCGACGACAGCCGGGTAAGGAGCATGCCATGAATTCTGGGCCGACCTTGTCGAATCGTCTGGGATTCTTAGCGACGATCGTGGCGGCGTTCATCGTGCCGTGGTGGTCGCTGGCGTTGGCTGGAATGATTCAGCTAAACGTATTCCCGGCTGCCGTGATTCCTTTCGGACTCAACCGCATTGTGTTGGCCTATTTGGCAATGGCATTTCCGTTCTGTTGGCTGGCGTCTGCTGCAATGGAACAAGTGGTTCGTCCTAAGACGTGGGTCGGCAAAGCGGTATTGGCCATGCTGGGGCTGGTCGCGGCGTTGGTGACGGTTCAGTGGGGACCGATACTGACGGGTGGAAACGCCGAGCCCGATGTGGATTTGGTGGAACGTCATGTCATTCGAATCATCTGGATCTTGCTGTTGCAATTCGCTTGGGTCTGGTTGGCTCGATTGCTGTGTGCCAACGGTATCGCTTCGTCCGAAAGCGATGCAGATGGCCCGCGATCACTTGATTTTCTGATTGCAATCAGCTTGTTGGTGTTCGCTCCGCTGGCCTACGGTGATTACGAAATGGGCCGACAGTTTACGGTGCTGCAAAACGCGATGCGAAATTCGCAAAAACGCACGGCCTGGGAAGTGGCAACTCGTTTATTGGCGTTGGGTCCTACCAAGAATTTGGCCACCACCGTTGCCAACCAACCCGATCCGTGGGCATCCGCCAAGCA
>JAGQOZ010000582.1 GCA_020426955.1 Planctomycetales bacterium | reverse complement strand
TGGACAAGAGACATCGGACGAAGTCTTCATTTCGCACGAAGCGGCTACCGCTGGCGTAGAAGTAGAAAACACCGGATCGGAACCGCTGGTCAGTTTGCGATACTTTGGTCCAGATACGTTCGCCAGCGTGCCCAACGTAGGCGATTATCGCAAATAGTCATTCGTAATTGATACGATCTGCCGTGATGAACCTCAGACAACCGCATCACGGCAAATTCATTCGCCAACCCTACAAAGGATTCGAACCATGAGCACTCTACCCAAACTGCACAACGCCATGTGGCCCGGCCTAGTCGGTAAGGAAGAAGGCACCGACCATCCGCCGATTAGTTTGGAACGCATGTTGGAACTGACCGCCAACGCCGAAGTGAACGGTCAGAAATTTGAAGGGATCGATTACTTCTTGTTCTTGCCACACACCGATCCCGATGCGTCGGACGATGAAATTCGCCAGATTGCTGATTTGATTGCCAACAAGAATCTGAAAGTCGGTTCGCTGGTAGCGCCGATCTGGCCCGGCACAGTAGGTGATTCGGCCATGGGCGAAAATTCGGACAAGTTCTTGCTGGCGGTCGAAAAGGCCTGTCGAATTGCCAAAATTTTCAACGAACATGGAGTTCGAGAATACGGCGTCATTCGAATTGATTCGGCGGAATTTGGTGTCGAAAAATGGCGGTCCGACGCCAAGGCCAACACCACTAAGATTGCCAAAACGTTCAAAGCGGCTGCCGAGATCGCTGCGGAAAACGGAGAACGTTTGGCGGCTGAAGGTGAAATCTGTTGGGCCGGTATGCACAGCTGGAAAGACATGCTGAACTTATTGGAAGAGGTGGGCATGCCTGATACGCTGGGCTTCCAAGCCGATTTGGCTCATACCTATTTGTACCTGCTGGGCTATAACGCGCCGGAACATGCGTTGTTACAAGATGGTTACAGTGACGAAGAATTCTGGGCCGCTTACGAAACGATGACCGATGCACTTCGTCCTTGGACCATCGATTTCCATGTGGCTCAAAATGACGGGCAAGTGCACGGATCTGGTTCGCACGACAAAACCGGCAAGCATTGTCCGGCAGATGATCCCAACGGCAAACTGGATATTGTGAAATGTTCTGGCTACTGGTTGAAAGATGCGGCGGCTCGAGGTATCCAGCACATTTGCTGGGATGGTTGCATGTTCCCCAATTCGATGTTGGAAGATGGCAATACTTGGAACACGATTCTTGATGCCATGATCAAAGTTCGCGACGCTCATGGCTGGGACGCATAGTCGTCGTCAGCCACGGTCCTGGATTTCCGAGCGTGAAGCGTCAGCAAGCAGATCCTAGCCCGACGCGTCAGCGAGGAGAAAACGGAATATTCGCGTGGTCCCTTGTTCACGCGTCGGGCTTGGACCACGCGTCAGGCTCTGAAAAAAATAAGCGATATTCGTTCGCAACCCACAATAAACAAAGAAAGAAATCATAATGGCAAAGAAACCACTGAACATTGGAATGATCGGCTACGGCTTCATGGGGCGAACCCATTCGAACGCGTATCGCAAAGTGGGCAACTTCTTCGATCTGGAATATCAACCGGTGCTGAAAGCGGCGTGCGCTCGGAACGAAGAAGCCGTGCAGAAGTTCGCCGATCAATGGGGCTATGAGTCGATTGAAACCGACTGGCGAAAGATGATTGCTCGAGACGACATTGACGTGGTCGACATCTGCACGCCCAATAATTTGCACAAAGAGATGGCTATGGAAGCGGCCAAGGCCGGCAAGATGATCTTGTGTGAAAAGCCGCTGTCCATGAACACCGCCGAAGGCGAAGAAATGTGCCAGGCAGTGGAAAAGGCGGGCGTGGCCAACATGGTGTGGTACAACTATCGCCGAGTGCCTGCGGTGACGCTGGCCAAACAGCTGATTGACGAAGGTCGGTTGGGCAAGATTTTTCATTATCGAGCCAACTTCTTGCAAGATTGGACCATTTCTGCCGATCTGCCTCAAGGTGGCAACGCGTTGTGGCGACTGGACGTGGACGCGGCTGGTAGCGGCGTGACAGGCGATTTGCTAGCGCACTGCATCGACACGGCTCTTTGGCTGAACGGTGGCATCGCCGACGTTTCGGCAATGACGGAAACGTTTATTAAGGAACGAGTTCACACGGAGACGGGCGAAAAGAAAAAGGTAGGTATTGATGACGCTTGTGCGTTCCTTTGTCACTTTAACAACGGTTCGCTGGGACTATTCGAATCAACTCGATACGCTCGAGGCCATAAGGCGTTGTACACATTCGAAATCAATGGCGAAAACGCTTCCATTTCTTGGGACCTGCACGACTTGCATCGCCTGAATTATTTTGACCACAAAGATGATTCGCTGATCCGAGGCTGGCATTCGGTTCACGTTACAGATGGCGACATGCCGTACATGGACAAGTGGTGGGTGCCAGGTTTGCAGATTGGTTATGAACACACATTCGTACATCAAGTGGCTGATTTTATTGAAGGCCTTTCCTCTGGCAAACCGTCCAGCCCCACGTTCCGCGACGCGTTGGAAACGCAAAAAGTTTGCGATGCCGTCCTGGCCAGTGCCAAAGACCGCAGTTGGCACAACGTCTAAAGCAAAAGTGAATGCTACCAGCGAAACGTCCATTTCGTTTCGTAGAATAAACGCGGCAGCCTGGCGGAAAACGTCAGGCTTTTTTCATAATCTGGCTGCTGTCCGTATGCTTGGTCTCGGAAATTGTGTCCCTGTCACAACGATCTAGCAACTTGGAATCATACTCACTTCGGCAAGGCACGGTATAATCCAGTATCGTTCTGTTCGCACATTCGTTCACTCGAGAATTCGCATGCTGTTGTACGCGTTTTACACGTTGGCCGCGGTTTATCTGGTTTCGCGATTCTTGACGCGTAGCTGGATCGAACAGGTCGAAGTTCGCCGAGAATGTAATCGGCTGTCGGCTGACGTCGGTGATCGAATTGCCGTGGTTGTGGAATATCGTAACACCGGCAAGCTTCCCATTACTTGGGCTTTGGTGGAAGACGTGCTGGCTCGATCAGCCTTGCTCTTTCGTCCGCCCAACTTAGAAGTCACCGGCAATCGTTTGCAATTGGCGTTGCTGGCGCCCGGAGCCAAACGAACACTGATGTATCAGCTGAAGTGTCATCGCCGAGGTTACTATCAACTGGGGCCGACGGTGGTGGAAACGGGAGATCTGTTTGGTTTGCATCGACGTTACAAAGTGGGTGCCTCGCCTGATTTCCTAACGGTGTATCCGACTATTGTGCCGCTGGAGCAATATCGGATTGAATCGCGTCGTCCCATTGGTGAAGTTCGCATGACGCATCGACTGTTTGAAGATCCCACTCGGATTGCAGGCGTCCGCCGCTACCAAGCCGGCGATCCGCTGAACCGAGTCCACTGGCACGCCACGGCGCGGACAGGCACGCTGCACAGCAAGATTTACGAACCATCGACCGTCATGGGTGCTACGATCCTGTTAGATTTTCATCGCGATGCGTATCCCAAAGCGGATCGACCGGTTCGTCCCGAATTGGCCATCACCGCCGCCGCTTCTTTGGCCAACTATTTGTCACTGCAACGTCAGCAAGTCGGCTTCATCACCAACGGGCAAGATGCTGCGGATCGAATTCGCTTTCATGGCTGGACCGGCGACTTTCGTACTCGATCTGCCGCCAAACAAGTGGCGGACGGGATGACGGAAAATGATCGACGTCGTCCCGTGATCGTGCCAACTTCGAACCGACCGGACGCGAT
>JAGQOZ010000581.1 GCA_020426955.1 Planctomycetales bacterium | reverse complement strand
TTTGGTTCGACTTTGGCGGCGTAACGCCTAGCTGATTCCAGCATCCGCTCAAAAGTCGTTTTTGACGCCGAATGACTGACGACCGGATCGGCAATCGGCTCGATGGGTTTGACATTCGGCTTGTCCGAACTTGCCCCACGTGGTGGTGGCGTCAGCTTTTCTACCAATTCGTCTAGTGGCTGCTGTTCGTTCGTTATGTTTTCGAATCCTGAAACGACTTTGCCCGTGATGCACCAGAACCGTTTGTGATCGTAGATTTCGATTTGCGCCGCTTTGGACGAAGTTCCTTCCTCATCTACTTTGTATTGGCAACGTGACTTTGCCGGCTTCTTGGCCAAACAAATCAGCTTCACGCCAGAACCACTAGGCGAAACTTCGCAGTAGGAATCAAACGCGTTGACGATTTCACTGGCCCAATTTGCAAGTTGGCCAGTCTTCGGATCGCGGCACGAATCCAAGTCGACTCCAGTAAATGGATCATCAGCTGTGAATACGAATGCGATTCCCGATAACGATGCATCCGACTCCATTCGCTCGGCCGCCACTTCAAATGTCGCCCAGGTATCCGGATCATTTGACTTGTCGGCATTCCCGGTTTTGGCGTCCACCGGCATCTTCCTGCCGCTCTGATAACGCCAGCACATCCATTGGTCACGAGCTTTCAGATTCGCGGGAATACCCGCGATATCTACTGCCACTTCGGCGCGTTTTGGAGTATTATTTTCTTTGGTCATATGAGTTGCACTTTCAATCGATTCAGTATTTGTTTGCTGTAGCTTCAAGGCCATTCGCCGAGTCTTCGCCTGACAGCGCCTCGGCGTTTTCTTTCCGTTCATCTAAACGCTTCCTTACTCCCAAGAGCCAAGAGTTCCGATTTCACAAAACGAAATTGGGCGCCTACTTTGAAGAATGGGAGGTTTTCTTCGTTTGCCATTTTTCGAACGGTCTTTTCATTGACCTTCAAGAGCCGGGCGGCTTCGTCGACCGTCATGATTTCGTCGACTTCTACTTTTGAGCGTTTCTGCATCGCTTTTCTCCGAATTCACATTTTCATACTGCACGGACACCTTCGCGAACACTTTGCTTGCGTCTTGCATTCTCGAATGCACCCGTCGAATTACGCGGATGCAATATAGCGGGCAAGAAATCCCAATGGCGGAAAACAGTGACAATTGCATGTCACTGCGCCCCCCAGAAAACCACCGCAGATGCTATGACGTATAGGCTGAAAAAAATTCAGTGAAAATCACAACAAGTCATTTCCGGAAATTTCCGGTGATTTCGTAAATAGGCGAATCTGCCTGGCCCCGAATTTTGCCCCCTGCTTTTTGGAAATGCAGCCATTTAGGTATATCGTTGATGTGCAACGAGTCCTGTGTGACTCAACCAACTTGATTCTGTTTCCGAAAAATCGGAAATAGTTTCCGAGCCCAAAAAACTTTCTGCCTTCAAAAAAAGTACTTTTTGAAAACAGGACTCGAACCTTTCTGGCTAATTCCGCAAATTTCCGGAAACTTCGCAAACTAAGGCGAATTGCCTGACACCTCAAATAGAAACATTGGGAACCAAATAGTCTGCCGCTTGTCACAAAGAACGCGGGACGCGTACTACTCAATAAGTCCATTTGCACGCAAGAATCGCAACAGTTCTTGGGCTCGCAAGCGAATACGAGTTCCCCGGTTTTCGTCGTTTAGTGTCTCATGCGCCAATTGCCGAACCGTTTCCAGATAGTCCGGCGGAGGAACGTTGCCATCGTTGATGTATTTGATCAGCTTTTTTGCATCACGACGAAAATGATACGGGTCAAAGAAAAACATCGTTTTGGCCTCCCTGCCGGCGCATGCCGCCCTAGTCCTCGTATGGGCAACGTCTTACTTCAAAACAGTATACACCAGTATACATAACAGCATTAGGATAGACCGAAGCTGACGTAAGCCATTTCCTTCTGATTCATCGTGGCAAGGAGAATTCACAACATTCCGGTATGTTCGCCGAAATGCCGAGTTTGCAGCGTGCCGGAACGCTGCACTTCAAAAAAAGTTTTGACGACTCGTCGGCAGTAGCATTTTGCAACGATCGAAAAATACCAACAATTGCGATTTAGAATTGAACTCGCTCAACTCGAATTTTTCGCTTCTGCGACCTAGACCCACCCCCACCCGTTCGCTATAAAAGCCCCTGAATTGCGTGCAACTCGTCTGTCACCTAGATCCAGCAGGAGGTAAGAAAGCGATGCGAACCAGCCGTCGAAAGAACCGTATCGAGAGCCTTGAACATCGTAACCTTTTGGCGTTTTCGTCCCATTTGCTGACAGATGCCGTGGTCGCGCCGAGTGACTTCTACGCTGCAGGCGATTTGGTCTATTTTGTAGCCGAAACGGCTGATTCAGGTCGCGAGCTTTGGCGAACAGACGGTACTTCAAACGGAACCTTTCTCCTTAAGGACATCATGCCAGGTAGCGAATCTTCGCTGCCCCAGCATCTGACCAAAGTTGGAGCAAACGTGTTCTTTACGGCTGACGATGGTGCGTTCGGCCGCGAGCTGTGGACAACGGACGGAACAAGCGATGGCACATATCGAATATCTGACATCAATCCGAATAGCGGCAACTCGCTTCCAGAAAAACTAACTAGCGTCGGTGATAAGCTTTTCTTCACCGCATATTCACCGAGTTTAGGACGCGAAGTCTGGTCGCTTTCCCCAGGCAACGAATCCGAATTCGTGTTGACCCCGCACGAAATCGTCATCGGTCCAGGTTCGCCATCCGTTACCAACGTCTGGGGGATGAACGGTCGAGCATACTACGGAGGTAACAATCAATCGATCTGGACAAGTGACGCTACTGCGACGGGAACATACGAATTAACTGTCGCACATAGTCCGACCGGAGTTCTTGTTGGTCAAGACAAGATGTTCTTCATCGCCAGATCTCCAGGATCTGGGAACGAGGTATGGGTTTCAGACGGAACCATCGAAGGAACTCATGTAACCAAAGACATCGGCCCGGGATTCACCGTAGGCGTTATTGGTAGCGAGCTTCTTGGATTGATTGACGACGTGGCATATTTTTGGGGCAACGATCCCGCGTTAGGCTCTGAACTATACCGAACTGATGGCACGGACGAAGGAACTTGGCTTGTCAAAGACATAACGCCAGGACCAGATGGCTCCAATGGAGTTTCGCGCCTTCCGTTTGTTCACTCAGGGAAGATCTATTTTACTGCGAATGATGGCGTGCACGGAACCGAGGTTTGGGTGTCAGATGGTACGGAGCAGGGTACTTTCCTTTTGTCTGATTCTAATATTGGGAATGGCGGATCCGGTTTGCCTTTTCCGTTTAGCAAAGCGACTTCGTCCAAAGTATTGTTCCGCGATACGCGTTATCGCTTCACAGATGGAACGCCAGAAGGTACGGTCGAATACTCTGGAAGTGTAAGCAGCAATATTATTGCGCGAGATGATGACGCGATTTTTGCAGGAACGGTAACCAACCAATTCTCCGGGTTGCTAATCAGTGATGGTACTACCGAGGGGACATCCGTGGCCGCTTCGTTGCGAGGAGGAGCGTCGAATCCTCGTAATCTGACCGAACTGGAAGATGGCAGGATTGTCATGTCCGCATATTTCAATGAAGTTTGGGTGGTTAGCGATACAATTCCCGACGCCAAGATCGTAACTCCTTCGACACTTCAGGAAGGGGGCTCTTTGGTAATGGATGCGTCCGCGTCGACCGATCCTCAAGGTCAATCACTTTCGTATGCGTGG
>JAGQOZ010000580.1 GCA_020426955.1 Planctomycetales bacterium | reverse complement strand
CGTTCTGGAAAACAAGCGACAGACTGGCGCGTGACCTGAGGTGTTGTTCGGTCTGGTTTTCCTGGCTATTGTTCAGCCTGCCAGGAATGCGTTGCAATTGGGCACTTCAGTGGGAGTCATCGTTCAACATTCGTTGGGCGTTGGTCACCAGCGTCTTATTCGCCGGGCAGAATCTGCAGACGAATCGGCTGGGAAACAGCGTTCCCATGTCCTTCGGATTCGACAAACACCCAGCGTTCGGCCGGTTGGCCCCATGGTTCGGCGGTGATGAAGCCGGGAAACGGCGTTCCATGGCATTCTGGGCCGACCGGTCTGGTTACAATTCGAGTCGCCACTCAGACGCACGCGGTATTGCACAGCCCAATAAAAGCATGGACGATATCATGCGATATGAGCTTAGGCTTTTCTGTTAGCCGCGAGCTCGATTTTTTGAATATGGTATTTTGGCACTGAGATGAAAAAATGCATTTTATCATTCATGCTGTTGTTCGCTCTTGCAGCAACTGCAAGTTCGGACGAGTCGGACTTAGACAAGCTTCTTGTTGATGACTGCGCGATCGAATGGAACCGCAGCGAAGGGGATGGGATTACCGCAATTGCGATACGCAGCAGTCAGCTTGACGAAAAATGCGTAACTGTATTGCAGCGTCATCGGTCGCTGCGTTGTTTAGAACTCAGGTTAGATACACCGGTGTCAACTGAGCTCGTCGATTCTATTTTCAAGGCTGCGCTTAATCTTCATGAACTTTTTCTCTATCATAAATTGGGAGAATACCACTCGGTTGGAATGCAAGAGTTTCGTAGCCTCATGTCACTGCCCCGCCTTTCTCATCTTCATGTTGAAAATCTTGATCTAGACGAGACATCGGGTAACACTGCTAGTCAATTTACTTCTGTTCGTCACCTTTCTATTTCAGGAAAAATTGGTTCCAAGGTTAACTCGCTACACCTTCCGGCAACACTACAATCGTTGTCGATAGACGCAACGTCAGGAGAGTTTACCGCGAGCGACATGTCTGCACTAAAAAAACTAGCGGCACTAAAGTCGCTTCGAATTTCGAGTAACCCACAGTTCCCGCCACTAAGTCTGACGTCGAGCGATTTTGCGGAACTGGAGCAGTTGGAAAAGTTGGAGCTTGCAAATTGCGTGTTGCGTCCCGGTGCGTTGGAGGAGTTAAATCAGCTTGCCGAACTGAGATTAACACGATGTTACATTTCTCAGTTGTCTGAACGTACTGTCAGCGGCTTGCAAATACTTCGAATTGATCAGTTCACCAAACGACAAATGGAAGTTGCAGGAGACTTTTCAAATTTTGGGCCCGCAAAACTAATAATAACGTCGCCCGTATTTTCTGACTTAGAAGAACTAGCCGAGTGTGATGTCGACATATCCTTGCGGCTGGGTGTTATCGGGGATCTCCCCATGGCACGGCTGCATAGTTTAGGCAGAGACAAGCTTGCAATGCTTAAAAAGCTGAAATCGCTAAAACGTCTCACCGTTTGTGATTGTGGTGCCACGGTTTTGGCGTTCGATGCCATTACACAACTATCGACGCGTTTGGATTCACTTCGTTTGCCTTACGGAACAACCACCATATCGTTCGATCAGCATGCCACGATCCCTAATACGACATCGAAACTTCAGAATTTGGTTTTTGAGGTTGACGTCCCTAAGCCTGAATATATATCACGACTGATATCACCTAGAATGACGACGTTACAACTGTGTGCACCACCGACTGTCGAATTTCAGCGAGACTGGAGCGATGTCCACATCAAAGAGCTTGGCCTGCTCTACACTGAGCTTCCTTTCAGCGAGCGATCCCTGCTTGATGGCCTATTCACTAGCTCCATTGAGAAGTTGAATCTTAAGCAATGCAACTTGGGAAAGGGCGCAATGGAACAGATTGTATCGCGGTGTCCGTCGTTAACACATCTCGCAATCGATGGAACGGATAATCCGAAAGAAATTGTGCTCGTGAATAGGCTGAGACATCTGGTTGCGTTACACATTTCAGGCGACGTTTCGTCGGAGATTGTGGCGAAGTTGAACGTACCACATGTACGAATTGAACGGGGAGCACTTTCGCCGATTTCCATTCGTAGCGAATTTCACTACCGCACAGAGGAGCGTGCCAATAATTTCGAGGAACCACCTTCGCGATGAGTTAAGTTATAGTGTTGCGTGCGTGAATTTGACGGCATCCGTTCGGATTCGAATGTCTGACGTCTACGCTTGTTTCGAAGCGTCTGCACGTTGTGCTGCACAGCCGGCCAAGAAAGGCATTGTTATGAGTCGTTTCTGTCGATTGCTATGTATCCTGTTGGTCTTCCTTTGCGGTCTAACTTCCGTCGGGAAATCGAACGAGACACATGACCTGCGCATTCGCATTACGACCCAGGAAGGTGTCGATCTGGGGTACGGATTGACACGGAATCCCGATAATGCAGGCCTGAAGGACGTTTGCATCGTCGTCATGAGCGATGACCAGCTAAAAAGCATTCCGGATTGGGCGCAACGGAAAGAAACGAATTTCTCTTGCGAAACGGTTGCCGATCGCGAACAGTTGAAGCATGAAGACATTGCGATCGTTGAGACTCTTGGAACTGACGGCTATTCCATGGATGCGGCAAAGGTGAACAATAATAACGAGTTGGTATTCCTCAATAACGCAAACAAGCTGAATGTCTTGCACTTCGCGAGGCAAATAGGGGATACTCGCAAGGCAATTCCAACAGTTGTTCTATATCGCAACTCGCCCGTCCGAGTTCGATTGTCGGACTTTTCCGTTCCCTGCGAGTTTGGGTCGTATGTGAACAGTGCGTTGCCAAGCTTCGAGGTGATTCCCTATCCAGTGGAATACTTATCGACCACGGACGAAACCGGTTGGGCAATCATTCGCGACGTACCGGAGGGTAAATGGTGGATGTACGCGTACGGTCGAGGTCATTGCGGATTTATCGATAGCGAAGGTAAGTGGCAACGACGATTCTTGAAGGATCAAGTGGTGACGCAAATGGACGTTGCGGACGGAAAAACTGAATTTCAGATCGTCGTGCGCAAGTCAGAACGCAAGTTTCGAATCTTCAATCCTCAAACTCCGGTAGTCGATTAGCAACTGATAGAATGAGTCGACCATTCACCGGTTCGCGGCCAACCCAGTTTGCGCGAGTAACGTTCGTCGCAAAGGGCTAGCCAGTTATGGCAGTTCGATTCGGAGGCAGCACGGAACTCGCAGAATTACCGAACTGGAATTTCATCCGAAGTGAGTCCTTCGACCATGAAGGTCACCAGATCTTTTTTCTCCTGCGGCGAGAGGTTTAATTTTCCGCTGCGCATTTCGTCCGAAAGATACGGATTGGGAATTCCGCCTTTATCGTATAGTTCGACTACTTCTTCCAACGTGGCGATGCTGCCATCGTGCATGTACGGCGCGGTGTACTTGAGATCTCGCACGGTCGGCACTTTGAATTTGCCTTTATTGCTTTCGATCTTCGTTACTTCGTATCGACCCCAATCAGGCGATTCGTTGTCCATGCCGACACCAATATTGTGATAGAACATGGCCGTAAATGCGGGTGCTTCGTGGCAGATGGAGCACTTGGTCTTACGCTTGTCAAAGAACAGTTCCATGCCGCGAATTGCCGCTGCGGACATGGCATCTTCTTCACCTGCCAGGTAACGATCATAGGGCGAATTCGCCGCGATAATCGTTCGCTCGTAACAAGCAATGGCCTTGGCAACATTGGCAGCGGTCAAACCATCGGCAAAGGCCGCCGCAAACTGCGAAGGATA
>JAGQOZ010000579.1 GCA_020426955.1 Planctomycetales bacterium | reverse complement strand
AGATCGACTTCTAAGGCCTTCAGTTCGGCCTGCAGTTGTTGACGCTGGTTGTCGGGCACGTCGATACCCAGCTGGGGAATGCGGCGGACTTGATCGGGCAGATTGTCGCTAGGTCCGTCGGCTTGAACCGTTCCAACGCCGCGGCCGAGAAACACAAGATAAACAAAGATCAACGTAAACTTAGAACTCAATCGCATGGCACTATCCGCAGATCAGGGTTGGCATTTCCAATGGTTGGGAACATCGTGAAGCATCCCCCATGGTAGCTCAAGGGGTTTGCCTTCAATATGAAGTGTCGACCGACAAAATGCGACCATGAATCCGAGTGAAATTGTGTGAATGCAAAGCAGTCTTGACTCTGGTTATGCCCAAGCTCGGCGACAGTGACTAGAATGGTTGGTACGCGTTAAGATTCGAATCATTTAAGGTTAGGAATTGAAGGGCAATGAATATTTCCGCTAGGCAATCTATTCGGTTGGCTTCTTTTTTTCTATTGGCAAGCACCCTGTTGGCAACGGTCTGTTGCTATTTCGCTGGACCACTGTGGGCGCAGGAACAGGAAGGATTGCGGCCGCTGCCTAGCTTCTTACGCAGTCCGAAATTGGCCGAACGGTATTTAAGCAGCCGAGATTTGAAGCAGTTGCTGGAATTTGAACGAGCGGAACCGGTTTGTATACAGTTGCTAGTTCGCTCGAATGTGCCGGTTGAATTTCGCACCGAGGCGATCGAAAACTTGGCGCAATATCGGCAGCAAACTCAGACACAAGCGTTGCTGACCGTCATCCAGTCCGTAGATCAACAACTTGCCGATGCAGCGGAAGAGACGGAAAAAGAAGAACGAACTGCGGTTTTGCAAGACCTGGCGACGTTGATGCTGAGCCGCAACAACAACGAACTCCATTCGCTTGCCGCCGAATGGAAATCGCTGGTCGAATCGGCTCGTGCTCCAGTCACTCAGCAGCTGGCCTTTGCGTGCTTGATGAATTCGGAGGACACGGCAGACAGTGCCAAGGAGTTGTCAGCTGACGATGAAGGTCGATTCGCCAATCTATTGCGGTCACTAAAAAATGTGACTTCTGAAAACGCTCGGCAGCAATGGTTCGAACCAGTGCAGTCGCTGTTGACGGCAACGGACAAGCCATCGTTGACACTGGCGGCGATTGACGCGATGCCGTTTGTGCAAGGCGATACCGCCAGTTTGCTGCTGCCGCTGGCAAACCTTATGAATGACCAGCGGTATCGAGATGCCGCGGTGGCGGCAGGATTGCGAGTGCCGCCAGAGTTGGTTACGCCGGAGGCGGCGGAACGAGCGTGCGAAACACTGCGGCAACATTTGCAGTCGTTGGAAATTGCGGAACGCACCACAGCGGTTGGTCAAAATGGTTTTGCGCTAGTCAAAGTTTGGTCGTTGCGGCTGCCAGATGCGCATCGAATGGAATTGCAGCAACAATTAGAGCTACTGCGAGTTCGTGTTTTTCAAGTCAAGACGCTGGAAGAAAAGATGCTGTATGATCGAACCGTGTTGGTGGTTCGGCCAGGCCAAGCGGTGCAGATTGATTTTGAAAACGACGACATCATGCCGCACAATTTGGTTGTGCTGAGCCAGCCGGAAGATCGAATCACCGTGGGGCTGCAATCAGATGAATTGCAGAACGAGCCCGAACATATTCAACGAGGTTACTTGCCGGTGTCCGAAGCAATTATTGCAGCAACCAAAATGCTTCAGCCGCAGCAACACGATTCTGTAACGTTTGTGGCACCCAACGAACCGACGACCATTCCATTCATTTGTACGTTTCCAGGGCATTGGATCAAAATGTACGGGGCCATTGCCGTGGTGCCGGACGAAGCGGTTTTCTTGGCGGCCAATAAGAATGCTTCGGCCGATGATCTATTGGGCATCAAGACGGTGGACTGGAACTTTGATCAACTGGCTGCCAATTTGAATCAGTTTGATCAAGGTCGTTCGTTCGCCACGGGAGCTCGGTTGTTCAAGCAGGCCTCGTGTGCGTCGTGCCATCGCATGCAAGGAGAAGGTGGCGTGATCGGGCCTGAATTGACTGATATTCGCACCAAACACAAGACGGCTCGAGATTTACTGTGGCACATCATGAAACCGTCTGACGCGGTGGAAGAAAAATACGCGTCGGTGATCATTTATGACACCAGCGGGAAAACGATTCGCGGCACGGTGGTAGAACGTACTGAGACGCAGATTATGTTGAAGCAAAATCCGCTGGAGACGTGCGAACCGATCATCGTGGCCATTGCCGATATTGAGGAAGAAGTAAAATCTAACATTTCGCCTATGCCGGAACAGCTTTTGAATACCATCACCAGCGAATCTGACGTTTATGATCTGCTGGCGTTTATTTTGGCAAGCGGCAAAGCGGATTCACCACTGTATCCGTGATTCGGCAAGTTGCTGGGGATTTGCGGTCCTGGTCGGCCGTGGCTGGAACGAGTAAAATACGTTCTGGTTGAAACTTCTGACCAAGCGAATTCGAATAGGTGGCAACATGCAGGTGCCGATGCATCTTTCGCGAATCATCATCAGTGAAATCAACGAACAGCAGTTCATCTACCTTCGCGAAGTAGATGGAGATCGTGAGTTTCCGATTGTGATCGGCATTTTTGAAGCGACCAGTATTGATCGGCGAGTGAAAAATTTCGAATCGCCTCGTCCACTGACGCATGATCTGTTGGTCAACACAGTGGAACAGCTGGGCGCGGAACTCGACAGCGTCCACATTCACGAACTTCGTGAAACCACGTACTATGCCAAGCTGCGGATCAAGCTGGATGGCGAATTCATTGACGTGGACGCGAGACCGTCCGACGCGATTGCCGTGGCCGTCACATGTAAGCCTCGGCTGCCCATCTTTGTCAGCGAAGAAGTCCTAGACGAAGCCATCAGCTAGGAAACGCCTGATTCGGGCATCTAATTCGGAGCGGAAAGATAGGTTCCGAATTGGAAGGCGAAGACAAGGTCTTGGGTGGTAAACTGTCCATCTTGATTCCAATCGCCTTCGTTGAATGTAGCGGCGGCCCCTGTCTCGAAGGTATTCTTACTGAGAACGGCAACCAAGTCAGCAGAATCGAACACACCGTCGTTGTTGGCGTCGCCCACTCGTCGGTTTTCCAGCCAGGTGCCGTCACCGACAAAATCGATGTCGCCGTCCAGATCGTAATCAAATGGTTGCATTCGTCTTGTTGGGAACGAAATTGCCCTTCGACTCAAATCACCTTTGCCGTTTACGTTTTCATACCAACGATTATGGCAGAGAATGTCAAGGTCATCGTCCAGATCAAAGTCGGCGAGAAATGGCCGACACTGATTGCCCACGTTGAATAACACCGTTTCCATCCCAATTCCGTCTGCCGTACCGGGAATCAAACTGGCGGTAGGCCCCATCCAAATAATATCATCAAATCCATCGCCCGTGACGTCTCCGACTGCAACATACGAGTTCCCGAGGTCCCATCCCGTTTCGCGTGTTGCAATCAACTGACGTTCTGAAAACACGTTATCAATGTTTTCATACCATGAAAGTGATGAGCCGACAGTCCATGGCTCGTAGTTGTGCGTCGAAACTACGTCAAAATCGCCATCAGTATCGAAATCAAAGAACACAGCGTTGCCGTTGATTTCCCCCGTACTTTCCCACAATGGAAATTCCTGGGGTACGAGTGCATCAGAGAACAAATCTACAGCACCCTCGTGACCAACAAACAGTGACGCAAAGGATCCCGTAAACGGATTACCACGATTTACAAGCACATCTACGTTGCCATCACG
>JAGQOZ010000057.1 GCA_020426955.1 Planctomycetales bacterium | reverse complement strand
AATCGGGCGGCTGACCAGACGAGTGAACACGACAATGGATACTACCGACACGATCAAGCTGAGGACGGCTAGGAATGAAATAAATCGCATTACGTTTGTGGCGAGTTGATCTGCCGAAGCATGTGCGGCGGCAAAGGCCTCACTGGCCTGGTCTTGAACGCCATCAATAAATGCCAAGTAGTCTTCCGCTTCCTTCTTGTAGTCTTGCTCCTTGACCACCAGCTGCTCGTAAGTGTCCTTCAGCGCACGCAGCATTTGCGAGTTGGCGGCATCAATCGTGGCATAAACTTGGCGGTACGTCTGGCCTGCGTATTTGGATTGCAGCGACGGGATGTCGCAGGTTTGACTAAACCGTTCCGAATTGGCAAACATGGAATCGGATGCCTCGTGCTGAAATTCCAATGCTTTGTCGATCTTCTGCATGCAATCGGCTACGTCTCGCTGACCAGAAACAAGCCTTTCTAGGTGGTAAAGCTGCGTCAACTGTCCAATGATCGCTTCCATGCCGCCATCGGCCACTGCCCATTTTTCTCGTAGTCCGCTGTTCCAGCTGATGGGTCGGTCTGGGAATTCTTCCAAGGAATCCAAGGCGGCATCGGCGAATTCGTTTAGGTGGTAATTCAATGCCAACATGTCGTCTGTGTTTTCGTCAAAATCGGCCTTGAGATGGACGTATTGTTGATGCACTTGCAGCAAGTCCGATAGCATTTTTTCGTATGCTCGATTCTTTTGATTTAGTTGCTGAAACAGCGATGGCGAAAGCCAATTGGCCTCGATTAGTTCGGTAATGGCCTGACGAGACTTGGCTTGGGCATCTTCAATTCGCTGCTGATTTTCCTCCAGGTTTTCGCCCTCAATAACTCCTTTTGCGGCCTGCATCTGTGCTGCAATCTCCGCCGCAGCCTGTGTAGCGTTACGCGCCGTTTGCCATCCCGGACCACTGATAACGTCCACCGAATGGCCAACTTTGCCAATACCGACGACGCTGGAGACGGCGATGATGAAGCACAACGCACCTATCACGAAAAAGCCGAATGCAATGCGGAAGCTGATCTTTTGACGCATGGTTCGAATGGAATTGGCTGACATTTTGTATTGGCTCCGATGATGCTTAATGGGGTCTTTGTTTGGCTAAGGTTTAGCTGACCAAGGAGGGTTTATTACATTGGTTGAAAATGGCCTTTGCCATTGCGTCCAAGGTCAGGATTTGATGGGCTAAATTTGCCTCGACAACCGCGCGCGGCATTCCGTAGACAACACAAGACTGGGCTTCTTGAGCGAACACGGTTCCACCAGCGGCAACAATCTCTTCGCTTCCTCGGCGGCCGTCGTCGCCCATACCGGTCAGGACAACACCCAACAGGTTTCTACCGTAGGCTTCCACTGCCGAATGAAAGAGGAAGTCAGCCGAAGGTCGTAAGCCGCTGGCGACATTTTGGTCCGACGTTTCCAGGTACGTTTGTCGTCCCTTCGCCACAATGCGAGTTTGCAATCCACCTGGTGCGACGTACACGGTATTCGGTTCGACTTGCATGCCATTGGCCGCTTCCACCACGTACATGGGACACTGGTCATTCAAGTTTCTTGCCAACGACTGCGTGAACTGCGGCGGCATGTGCTGCGCAATCACGATGGGTGCGGAATGTGCTCGAGGCAGTTGGGACAAGAGTGTGCGCAAGGCCGCCGGTCCGCCCGTCGAACACGCGATGACCACTAGATCGGCATGCTGCGAAGTCGCGGCGCGCGTGGCCATATTCGCCTGCATCGGTTTTGGCGAATTTGGCAAAATAATATTTCTGGCGCCTGCAAAGGCCCGAATTCGGGGTTCCAGGCATCCCAACAATTTGGCCGAATTCGCCGCCATGCCGCCCGTACCAGTTGGTTTCAAAACAAAATCGAATGCTCCCAACTGTAGGGCTTGCGTTGTCAATTCCGCGGAGCTGGCGGTCAAACCACTAATCACAATCACACCTGTTTTGATGCCGCGTTGATTGATTTCATGTAGCACTTCCAAACCGTCAAACTTGGGCATTTCAATGTCCAACGTAATCAAGTCGGGCTTCAGTTCTGAAATCTTCGTTAATGCCTGGAGCCCATCCGAAGCGGTCCCAACAACCTCTACGCCGGGAATGCGTTTAAGAACGTTTCCAATGATCCTGGCGTACACTGGCATGTCATCTACGATTAGGATTTTCATTTGTTTCTGCATGGCTCGGGATCAGATCTGTTTGTATCTATTGCCAGAGTTCTCACTATTCGTTTTGCTGAATGACTTCATCCAGCTCCAGCAGCACAACGATATTGTCCGGCGTCACGTACACTTTTTGGAAGAATCGAGCGTCAATGCCAATCACGTTGGCGGGCGATTCGACTAAATCGGTAACAGGAACCGTGATGATGTCGGAGACGGAATCGACCAGCAAACCGATCAATTCCTTTTCCTGCGTCACCATCACATTTCGCGTCTTTTTGGTGATGCTTGGTCGAGCAAGACCGAGTACCTTGTTTAGATCAATAACCGTAGCTAACTCGCCTCGTAGGTTAATGGCACCGCTGACGAAATCGGACGCTTCCGGCACAGGTGTAACCGTTGTCTGCCGATTGATTTCTTGGACTTGTTCAATACGTAATCCCAGCAAGACGTCACCGCAGTAGAACGTTACCAACTGCACTTCGTCCGCTCCAATGCACACTCGATCTTGAGTCATTGCCACCATTCGTCAAACCTCCACTAGCTGGTGCGATTCGAAACTTTCCGTGTTTTGTTCTGAGCTTTTTGCCAGCAAACGCCGGACGCCCGAAAGCAGCTGGTCCTGATTCATTTTGACATGGTATTCGTCCACGCCTACTTCGACTCCCAGCTGGATCGATTTGTCCGAACCCAACGACGTCAGCATGATGACGGGCAGTCGGTCGAATTCGTCTGATTGCTTGATCAAGCGACACAGTTCCAGCCCGTTCAAGTTGGGCATTTCCACGTCCGTGATCACCAACGAAAATTCGTGTGCTTGCGATCGAATCAAATCCCAGGCTTCCTGACCGTCGCGTGCTTCGACAACCGTAAAGCTTTCCTGGCGCAGCGTCTTGCAGACTTGTCGCCGGAAAAAGTCAGAATCTTCTACAACCAAAATGGTCTTCCGGCTATTCTGCGTGGCACGACGACTTTCAAACCAAGTTGGCTCCAGGATGCGCGTAATGCGATAGATATCCAACAAACGCACGGGAGTACCATTTTCCACAATCGAACCAATCACGCCGTCTTGGCAGAAGGTCATTTCGTCAATGGTTTCTGGTAGTTTGGTAATGTCATGGATGGTATTGGCCAGCAAACCGACTTCTCGTCCACCAATTTCGAACACCACGACATTGATGCGAGATTGCCATTCAAACGCGTTGCACGCAATGGCGTTGGATAGCTCCAGGATTGGCAGCGTACCTTCGTCATTTCGGACGTACGATTGGTTCCCAACCGTTTCCACGTCCTCTCGGCGAATTCGGTCGATGCGCACGACGACATCCATCGGTACGGCCAGACGATCGTTGGCGTTGTTGCTGAAGACGACAATCCGTTGTCGGACATCGTCGATACGGCGTTTGGAAACGGACTCCGCCAACTTGGAAGCCTCCTCTTGGGCCAACTTCATACGACACTTTTCGGCTAAACCAGCTACGTTCAAGATCCAGGCAATCTGCCCATCGCCCAAAATGGTCGCTCCGTCCAGCGACCGGCATTCCTTCATGTGTTGCCCCAAAGGCTTGACGACGATTTCTTCTGAATCGCGTAGTTCATCCACAATCACGCCAAATTGACACACGCCGGTTTCCACAACCACAATGCTGGTGGGCTTGGCTGCAGAATCCAACTCGTCCGGATCAGATGGTTGTTCCAACGCGTCGCTCAGACGAACCAACGGCAGCAATTCGCCTCGCAGCCGTAGCACTTGCGAATTCTTGACTTTGCCAATGCGTTTTCCTTGGTCGTAGGGTGAAATGCGAACCAATTCCAAAATATTGATCTGCGGAATGGCGAATCGCCGACCGGCGGACATCACAATCAACGACGGGATGATGGCCAGTGTCAACGGCAAGACAATACGAATCGACGTTCCTTCGCCCACTTCGGATTCAATATCAACTGTGCCGCCCAAACGTTCAATGTTGTTGCGAACCACGTCCATCCCGACGCCACGGCCACTGACATCGGTAACTTGCTCGGCCGTCGAGAAACCGGGATGAAACACCAAGCGAATCGCGTCACGATCCGACATCTGGTCCGCTTCGTCCCCACTCAGCACTCCTTTCACCACTGCCTTTTCCTTGATCTTCGTCGGATCGATGCCTCGGCCATTGTCAATTACGTCGATGCACACTCGACCGGCTTGATGGTACGCCGAGATTTCCACTACGGGAGGTCGAGTTTTCCCGGCGGCAGCACGTTCGTCAATCGGATCAATTCCATGGTCTACCGCGTTGCGAACAATGTGCATCAACGGATCGACGATGGCTTCCAAAATGGTTTTGTCGACTTCCACTCCCTTGCCGTTGATTTCCACGTCGCACTGTTTACCGAGCTTGACGCACAGATCCCGCACTACTCGTGGAAACCGAGAAAACACGTTGTTAATTGGTTGCATGCGAGTCTGCATGATGGCTTCTTGCAGACTGCTGGTGACTTGGTCAATGCCCGCCGTGACACTATCCAGTTCGCTATCGGATCGCTTGGACGTTAACTGAATCAGACTGTTGCGTCGCAGCACCAATTCTCCTGCCAGATTCATGAGCTGATCCAGCGTGCTCACGGGAACTCGGATACTTGTCTCTTGAGCCACTCGAGAAATCGGTTTGTTGGTCGAATTCGATTTCTCCGAGTCGGTCTTCGAATTTGAGTTTACCGATGAAGCGCTGGCCGTAGATGGATTGACGGTGGTCGAAGCTACCGCTGGCGCGGTTGAACTTGGCGAAGCAGTCGTACCAGCGCCAACGTCTTGCCTATCGTCCGAAGGCTTTTCGGTTGCCGGCACCGAACCATCTTGTTTGCTAGGTGGTTCATTCGACACGGCACATTCTTGGTTCGCGGAAAGTTCCGTCGCATGTTCCAAATCGCTTGCCAATTGGGCGACAGTATCGGCTAGTTCGTCTTCGGTGGTTGCGTCAGAATTCTCGGCCGCCGACGTCGGTGTAGGATCGTCCCAAAGAACTGTCTTGTCGACGACAATTCCCAGCAATTCGTCCACTCGTCGCTGCACATCCACCTCGTTGGATGTCTCTACGTTGATGATCAATTCGCGAAGTTCGTCCGATGCGGTAAGCAAAGTGCCGACAACGTCGCCAGTCGGCACGATTTCGCAATTGCGAATCAAATTCATCACCGTTTCCAGCGCGTGTGCCAGGCTTTGGATTTTCTCCAGGCCTAAGAATCCGGCCGTACCTTTGACCGAATGGACTGCGCGGAAGACGGTGTTAACCAATTCCACATCAATGTCCGCGCCTTGTTCTTCAATTTGCAAGAGCTGGTTCTCAACATCGGAAAGCTGGTGCAGAGACTCTTCTACAAACTCTTGAACAATCTCTGGATCATCAAAACTCATGTCAACCTCGTACTGATTCTGAGCCAACTATCTTGGTCACCGCAGTGAACAGGATCGGGCAACGGAATTTGGAATTTCGGCTGGGCGCCGTTGTCTAGGCTCTGCGTCTTCAGTATCTTCAATTTGGAAATGCTCCATCAACATCGACAGTTGGCAGCTGAGTGATTCAAGACTGCGACTGGACGACACGACGGAATCTCTGGTGGTGTCAAAGTTGGCGTTGACCGTATGAAGCCCCTTGGCAACGCGAGCACTTGCGGCGGCATTTTCCGAAATGCCAGAGGAGATATCCCGAACTTCATCTCGTGACCTAGCCAGATTGTGAACCAACTGAGATGTCACTTCTTTTTGATCTCGCATGGCTTCGTTGATTTCATTGGAAGTGATCTCAATCCGATCAATGTCGTCATTGATGTGGTTGATCTGCTGGATCGCGCGTTCCGCTACGCTTTGCATCTCCGATATCTGACTGCGAATCTCTTCGGTCGCACTTGCGGTTTGCCCCGCCAACTGTTTAACTTCGTCGGCAACCACGGCAAAGCCCTTTCCGGCGTCGCCTGCGCGAGCAGCTTCGATGGTGGCGTTGAGCGCTAATAGGTTGGTTTGCTCGGCAACGTCGTGAATCAAAGCAATGATTCTGGTGACCTGGTCTACAGAACCATCCAATTGCGCCATGGTTTGTACGCCTTCGTTGACGCGTTGTCGAGTTTCTCGCACGATCTTGTCGGCGATTTCTGCGTTGGAGCTGGTTTCGCGAAGTCGAGTTTCCAGAGTTTGTATGGCTTCGGTATTTTCATCTAAGGCTTCCGTAAATCGCTTGATCGAAGATTCGATGCCCAGATTATTTTTGGATAGTTCTTCTACGGCGGCGGCCATCTGCATCGTGTCATTGTTGGTTTGATCGACCAATCGGTTGATTTCACTGGCCGATTCGTTCAGTCCCTGCGACTGACCGGACAATTCGGACACGCAGGACCGAATGCTGGTGACGATGTTCGATAGCGTTTCGCCCAACTGATTGATCCCGCGACCTAACAGCCCTACTTCGTCGTCGCACGTCAATGCAAGTCGACGCCGTAAGTCGCCCTCACGAAAAGCGTTGAACACTTCCACAAACGTTTTGATTGGGCGCAGAATCTTGCGGTCTGCCAGAAAAATGGTCAGCCCAATCCCGGCTCCCACCAACACGAACATCAAGAACAGAACTCGAGCAATATTGGTGTGGGCTGCCTCCACATCCTTGCCAAACGGTTTGGCGATTTCCAATGCCGCAATCAACTGGTCTTCCACGTAGTTCTCCATGGGGTAGCCCACAGCATCCAGTCCTTGCAAATTTCCCCACAAGGCGTCTGACTGTTGGGGATCGCCGTGACAGATGAGGCATTCCGAAGTCAGGCGAATGGGCGAAAAGTGGCGGATGACTTGGGCGTCTTCATCAACCACAAGATGAGATTCCAACGTCGGATCTTGCTCGAACTTACGTAATGCCTTCGTCGCAACAGGGTCCGCAAGGTTGTCCGGATTTCGCGGGGTCAGGCTGGGAGTCTTGACCACAAAGTCAGCACGTTGCGATGTTCGCTTGGCCGCTCGCCACGAGGCTACAATTGGCACGGAATGCAGAATGTCTTCGCCGTTACCTGCTTGCGTTAACGCCTTCAGGTGTTCCTGCGAGTAGAGCCCCTTTGCCCAACTGGACGCCACTTCTTGGCGTACAGACGAAACGAAAAAGGCAAATTCGTCTGCTTCGCGAGTGGCTTTCTGTTCGGCACGACGCAATTCGGAAACCGAATAGAACGCCAAGACAATCGCCGCAAAGGCAATGACCTGTCCGGTGCAAAGGATCAACAGTTTGGTGCGTAGCGACACCTTCGAACAATTCATGGGAATCCTCGCCGACCTTCTCCATTCCGCGATTAGTTACGTATCGAAAAATCGTAGGTCAGCAGGCGCCATAAGGCCGAATGTGGATGTTGAATCACATCAAATACCGGAAAACCACAACATGGCAGCCGAGAGCAGTAAGTTTGTGAGGCCCATTTAGCCACATGAACTAATCGGGTTGCCGCACGTTGGGCGCCGAGTCACGTGAAGACATACACGACAGAATTCCGAACACGGTGGCACTCACCAGCGTTGCCGTGATGCCAATCGGAAATTGCCAACGTTGGAAGAAAGCGATGTGATCCAGAAAGTATTCACTGCCCATCACCAAATGGGCGCCCCAGATCACGATTCCCGCTGCCATGCTGGCCAGCGCCGCTGATTCTCGGCCTCGCTGTCCTCGGCCCCACGCTGCCGCCAGCATCGGAACCAGTAATCCGACGAACGGCATTTCGTACGATAGTTCAAGCAACCGGTAGGCGTCTTCACCCAAGAGCGCCAGGGTCACGCTTGCCAACGCAATCAGGACAATGGCCCAGCGGTTAAGCGTCAAGTGATTGACGCGGCAAACTCGAGCGAACAGATTGTGTGACAAGATACTGGCCGGCGAAAGAATCGCGCTATCAATGGTGGACAAGACGGCCGACAGAATGCTGACTGTAAACAATACCGCCAGCGCTGGATGCAAGAACGACGAAGCCAACGTGGGCAGTACCGATCCGGTCGAATCTGGAAACAAAATGCGCGCACTCAATCCCAGCCCAATCGGGATCCATCCGAACGAAAGGTACGCAACACCAGCCACAAAACACGCGTACTTGGCGGTGCGTTCGCTCCGAGCGGCAAAGACGCGTTGCATCAAGTCTTGCGCAACCAAATTACCGAATGCACCCGCCGCGAATAGCCCCAGCCAGTCCGTGAATTCGCTGCGACTATTTCGAGGAATCACGGTCAACAGCGAGCGCGGCGTTTCATTGAACAAACGTTGCAGGCCGGATGAAAAACTACCTTCGCCAACGTGCCACACCACCACCGGCCCCAACACCAACAAGCCGAATAGCACCAATGTGATTTGGACGGCATCTGTCAACGTGACGGACCACATCCCGCCCATCAATGTGTAGCCGGTGCCAATGGCCGCCACCAACACGATGCCCCAGGACATGGGTAGTTGAAAGAAAAGATGTAACATGCCGGCCAGTGCCGTAAACTGTACGGCTATCCAACCAAAATAGCTGGGAATCATGATCAAGCTGCAGATGGTTTCGGCAATGGGCCCGTAGTGTTGGCGGAACAAGTCCGGAATGGTCAGTATCTTCTGGCGCCACATGGGGCCTGCCAAAAACGCTCCGGCCAACAGCAGACAGACGCCCGCGCCAAACGGATCCAACGCGGCTGCTCGAACACCTTTGTCTCGGACTTCTTCCGCCACGGTCAGCAACGTAGCGGCTCCAAACCACGTTGCCAGCAGCGTCATCCAGGCCAACGACAACGGCAAACGTCTTCCTGCCACCAGAAAATCTTCTTCGGTCTTGATGCGTCCCTGAGCCCAAAACGCTAAGGCGTACATCACTGCCACGTATACGCAGAAGGTTACTAATAGAAGATGCTTGAGTTCGGGCGAAATGGTCGGCATAAACGCAGCAACTCCCGATGCGTTGACATACACGATCGAACGGAGCCAGCAGCATATTCCATTGACTAGCGAAAGCAAGACGGTCGAGCGACCGGTGACTTCATCTGTTTTGGTAGTCCGGTTGCTCGTATCGGTTGGGTTGTCGTCGAACCATTGACGCTAATCATGTTGCGTCAATGCGCAAATGGTTACGCTTTATGTCGTTGGTTGAAGCACGATGTCGTGCGCGCGAATCAGAAGTAGGCCGGAACAGGGATCGCTGCGCCGTTCCGGCAAGCAAAAAATGGAGCGCAGGAAGTCAGAACTCCGACTTGCCGGCGAGGCGCTTCGGTCCACCTAGTTTTAGTCGTAAGCGGACGAATGCTAATGCACGGATTCGCTTTCCCAGCTGGACGTGAACGAACTCGACAGATCGCGGAGTCGAGACAGCAGGTTGGGCGAAGGATTGGGATTGCGTTGCATGTCGCGAACCAAGTCGGTCCGCGTCACGCGGTTCACATCCGCAAATGCTGGTTCGATCGATTCGTGATGGTACGGCAAGCCTTCGCGGCGAATCATCTGCAAGCCACCAATCGAACCGAGTGTTGTTCCTTCGGCCAGCGGCGCGTCAAACGAGGCGTCCGAGCGTCCCTGGTTCGCTCCAGCCATGACCAATTCGGTATCATGTCGCATCGCCCACAATTTGCACATCGCTTGCGAACTGACATCGTCCGCCATGTCATGCACAAAAATAATTTCGCCGGATGTCATCTGAATACCATGCTCGATGGCATCGGCCACGTTCAGATGCGTGGTGGAACGGCAGATACGAATTTGTGGATATTCGTCCGCCAATTCGGTCGCCACGTCGTAAGACATGTCGGTTGAACCCAAATCCATTAGCAGGACTTCAAACCGGCCCGTCAGATCCATCACATTTTCCACCAACTGAGAAACATGTCGCTGAATCTTGTATTGGTGATTGCAAACCGGAACAATAATGCTGACTGACAGTTCCACTGGTTGGGGTTCCTTCAAATTGTTGGCAGGTACGCGTCTGGCATTCAAAACGCTCTGACACAACCCGCTTTCGCGATGCTTCCTGTTTTAAACATGGGGCTTCCCAGTGCCACCTTGGTAATCGACATCGTCCAAGTCGGTGCTGTCACTGCAGTCATCCGTGAAGTTCCGGATCGCACCGAGTGTAGCGAAGAGTGCGAGTTTTCGGTAATGTCAAGGAGAATCTGAAACAGTGGAAGAATTGGAACAAGCGGAACGTGACGTCTCGGGTGATTTTGGTTAACGAGCAAAAGAAACAGAAAGAGAACGCGGATGGATGTGGCTCCGGATTTCGCCAAATCAGGTAATGGCTGCGTGCCGGTGATTGCACAGGACGCCGACAGCGGACAGGTGCTGATGTTGGCCTACATGAATCAACAGGCCTTCGACGAAACGTTGGCAACCGGCAAGGCGGTCTATTTCAGCCGCAGCCGCAATCGACTTTGGCGAAAGGGCGAAGAAAGCGGCCACTGGCAACACGTGGTGGGCGTTTACATCGATTGTGATGCCGATACAATCCTGCTAAAAGTTCGGCAGACCGGAGTCGCCTGTCACGAAGGTTACGCCAGTTGTTTCTTTCGACAAATCACGCCGGAAGGAGCGCAAGTGATATTGCCGCGTCACAAGTCGCCGGACGAAATCTACAAAAAGTCATGAGCCAACTTCGCTTGGCGGTTGCTAATTCACAAAGGAACGACAAATGTCATTCGACAAACGTATTGAAGAACTAGGACTGGAACTTCCACCTTGCCCCAAACCGGCTGGAGTCTACAAGCCAATTTTGATTGTGGGAGACATGTGCTACGTGTCGGGACAAGGGCCTCTGCGTTCGGACGGTACGCTGATTGTGGGTACCGTGGGTGACAACCTGGACCAGCAAGGCGGTTATGATGCGGCGCGTCAAACTGGCCTCACCATGCTCTCGACACTGAAGACGTACCTGGGAAGTTTGGATCGAATTGAACGAGTGGTCAAGCTGCTGGGTATGGTGAACTGCACGGCCGACTTTGGCGCTCAACCGGCCGTGATCAACGGTTGCAGCGAATTGTTTGCTCAAGTCTTTGGTGAAGATCACGGCGTGGGAACTCGTAGCGCCGTCGGCATGAACGCCTTGCCGGGCGGGATTGCTGTCGAAATTGAAGCCATCTTCCAGTTGAAGAAGTAGTTTCGCGTCTTTCCGATTTCAACTGCATTTTTTGGAATAGGCCAATCGGTTCCCAGCGTCAGTCGCCCAGTGCGACGGCGCGCGAAGATACCAACAGGAGCAACTCGATGCATATCGTTGTGGTGTGTGGCACGAATCGAAACGGCGCGCTGTCTCGTCTACTGGCGGCCGAAGTTGCCGAATCGTACCGACAGTTGGGACATACGGTCGATTCGCTGGATATGAACGAACTTCCAGCCGAGGCTTTGCTACCGTCCGCCTACAAACAGGCCGACGCCAAAGTCACCGCGTTGGTAGACCGTTTTTTGAAGTCGGACGGGGTGGTTTTCGTCGTGCCGGAATACAACGGTAGTTACCCCGGCGTGCTAAAACTATTCGTGGACATGCTGCCGTATCCGCAAGGCTTTGATAGTCGGCCGTGCGCGTTTATCGGCTTGGCGGCGGGGCAGTTTAAGGGACTACGAGCGGTCGAACATTTTCAGCAAGTGGCCGGATACCGCAACGCTCACATTTTTCCGCGGCGGCTGTTCATTGGCGACAGTTTCAAACAGTTTGTCGATGGCAAATTGGCCGACGACGAATTGTCCAAACGCTTGGTCGAACAGGCGGAAGGGTTTACCAAATTTGTCGGCGCCATGCAGCCCTAACGCTGGGCTTCTTTGCTGGTTGGCCACATGGTGTTCGATTGCCAACGAACGTTACTTCGAATCGGTGTTGGCAAACAGTTCGTTTCGCGCCGCATCGGTAATCGCCAGCACGGCAGGATGCTTGATGCGGCGTTGAACGGAAATCGCGTAGAAGCGTTCTTTGATTTCTGGAATACGGCCCACCACGCTCACCGAGTATTGTTTCAGAACATGACGCTCAATCGCACTGGGCGACACAAACAGTCCATGGCCTTCTTGGCCAAAAACTTTGACAATGGCGCTGTCTTCCAGTTCATGAGCGATTTCAGGCTGGATATCTTGTTGGTCAAACCATTGCTCCATATGGCGCCTCAAAGATGTATTCTGTGTAGGTAGCAACATGGGCGCATCGTGCAGCGACTTTGGGAAATTCTTGGAGTAACGTTTGGCCATTTTGTCTGTGCTGAACACGGTGACGCTGCATTCGCCCAGCAAGTGATTGAAGGCGCGTACGTGCGAATCGGGCGTGATGGGACTATCGGCCAAGACCAGGTCTAAACGGTGTAACGCTAGATCGGCCAGTAAATCTTGTAGCTTGCTTTCGTAGACCTGCAAACGCACATGTTCTTCTAATTCCATCGCCGGTTTCAACAATTCGTAAACCACTAACTTGGGAAGATTGTCCGGTACCCCGACAATCAAATTCAGCTTGTCACGAGTTGTGCGACCTCGCAACGTGTCGCTTAACTCGCGGCCCAACGAAAAGATCTCGTCGGCATAGCGGTAGACCACCTGACCCGTTTCGGTCAGCACCATCGTTCGCCCTTCGCGTTCAAACAAGGGAGTCCCAACCGCTTTCTCCAGTTTCTTGATCTGGCTGCTCAACGTCGGTTGCGCTAAATGCAATTGCTCGGCCGCCCGAGACACACCGCCTTCCTTGGCCACGGTCCAGAAGTACAACAAATGGTGATAATTCAGCCAGTCCACGTTTTTGGTCCATTGATTTTTTGAATAATCGACAATTGCTTTTCTATGCCACCGATCAACGGTTGCAGCGTATAAGTCAGTATAGACGAATCATTCACAAATGAGACTACGAGGAACCCGTTCATGGAAATTATCATTACCGATCGACACAATTGCTTGAACGACCAGGCACGAGAATTCATTCAGCGGCGCATGGCATTTACCTTGTCTCGCTTTGCTTCGCGAATTCAACGAGTGACGCTGACAGTGTCAGATGCCAATGGCCCGAAGGGCGGTGTTGACAAACAATGTAAAGTCCAAGTCAAACTGCATCGATCGGCTGAAATATTGATTACGAACCAAGATGCCGACCTGAAAAGCTGTATTTCTCGAGCCGTAGATCGAACCGGACGAACGGTCGCTCGTAGCGTGGCGCAGTTAGTGGGCGCCCATCGTCAGCGAAAACGAGTTTCGGCCATCGCCCCGTCCGTCGAATTCGATGAACTGCAATAGTCAAGAACGCAACTTGTCGGCTGGCCAACAACGAATGGTCTTTGTTGGTCAGCCGCTTTTCATTGGCTTGGTGAACGGTAGAATAACGCAAAGCCGAAATCCCGTTGTGGCTTACTCTTGATCTTCTGAAAAACGAGTCATCGCGTAATCTAACGGCACAAAAAAAGCGCGGCGAGCGATCAGTTGATTGTTTTTCAACTGAGGATTCCAGGGCATACCATAAGCCACAATTTGCCCCGACGCTTCTTCAGACACATAGACCACACCGTTGGCCATGCGTTGATTTCCGGTGATCTGCCGAAAGTCCGCCGAGCCCGTGGCAAGCAAATACCGGTGCCTACCATCGCCAAAGTCGCGACTCACATTGTAACGGTATTGCACAAAGAATTTGCCTGTAAATTGGTCTAAAACGTAACCCGTGAGGTCGCCCGTAGCGTGATCCAGCGTAATGACCGCCTCCATACCGCCTTCCAGGGGAACCGTGGCAATCGTTTTATTTTCGCTGCCATGAGCCGTCATTGCTAACACGGGCTGAGGCCGAGTATTCGCCAGTGAGTACCATAGGATGCCAACGGCGACGAGCGTGAACACAACAGTTTTGTTCATAGCAATACCCTCAATTATCTGGAGCGAATGGAGTACGGAGTTGGCGACAGTAAGTCGTCCAAGAACCAGGTTCCGAAGGATGTCGGTTTGCGGTGCACACGACCTGGATCCCAGCGTCGTGAATCCCCATGCAGAAGTCGATTGTGGGAATTCGGCCAGTTCAGTTCCATTCGCTGTGGCAATCGCTGGGGCCAAATAGGCAGTGGCGCCGGACGGACCGGTACTCTGGCCGAAAACGGTCGCTTCGCTGACAAGGCTCTAGGTGCGACCACATCCAAACGCGGCAATACCATTCGTTGATAAATCGGAAATCCTGGAGTGACGTCCTTTCGACCGAGATGCAGATACGGACTCAGTTCGGGCAACGGTGGTTGAACACTCCACGACGAAGAATGCTGCATGCGGCGATCGAGTTCCGGACGAACCAATTTGTGATATGCCGGAAACGAAGCCGCTCGGAGCATGTCGTTTCGCGTCAAATACAAATAGGGACTCAAGTTGGATGTAACCGCCAAGTTGTGGCCTAATGCAACCGCTACCGGAGCCGCGAAGAGGACAACGGGCGCTACTGCTATTACGGAAATTCGCATCACAGCACTCTCACTTTCTATGTTGGAAGTGTCGACTGCTGAATCTTAGGCAGCTCGGGAGAAACGAGTCATATCGAATTGTGCGTGCTCTTGCATAGAAAAAAACTATAAATAAGGGCAGGCGGTTGGTGGTCAAGTCGGAGGCATTCTTGGTTGCCATCGGGCTATTCAGTTTGTCTATGCTTTGACGGTCGAATATCTATTAGTCAAAAAACTTCTGTTGCGCTATAAATCGATAAAACTTAGTGGCAGAGTTCGGTCGCTCAATCTAATGAAGGAAGAACGATGATTCTTGCAACAGAAAAATCCGGGTCGACATCGCATGGACGAGTTCATTCCGTGCCGGTTGGCAACGCAGATTCAAAGCCCGTTAATCGTTCCGCCGAAGTCGGCGCCTACTTTCAGGATTTGAAACGGAGCCGATTGTTGTCTGATCAAGATGAACAACAGTTGTTTCATTCGTTGGCCGAACTCAAGCAAGTGGTGGAACACCCCACCGACAGCCGAACATCGGCTTCGATGGTGCGCAACGCAAAGAATCAATTGCAGGCGATTCGCAACCAGATTGTAGAAGCGAACTTGCGCCTGGTTCCAGCTGTGGCCAAGCAATACACCGGTCCCGGTCGGCCCGATTTTCAGGACTTTGTCAGCGAAGGGAATCAAGTGCTGATTCGAGCCGTCGAGTTGTACGACGTCAACTATGGCACCCGGTTCAGCACTTACGCAGTCACGGCGTTGAAGCGCGCTTTCATGGCGTTGTCTCGAAAACAGTACGTTCATCAACAGCGGTTCATGGTTGGGCATGACGAATCGTTGGACGACGTAGAAAAACTGGAAGGCCATCAAACTCCGGTGCTGACCGCTGAAGAGGATCGCCGAATTCGAGAATTGCTGCGTGTATTGGACGAACGTGAACGTTTTGTGGTCTCCAGACGGTTTGGCTTTACCGCCGAACATCGTTCGCTAACCTATCGAGAGATTGGAGAACACCTGCATTTGAGCAAGGAACGAGTTCGCCAGATTTTGGTGCGAGCTTTAGGTCGGCTGCGGGAAGAAGCCGAATTGCGTCAACTTCTCGTGACGGAATCGGACGAACAACAGTAGTCGGACGGACGGGATGCGCCTGGGATTGGCTGAGTTACAACAGCCAATCCGCGAGCCGTTTTTATTGACACGGAGGTGAAAGTTGCTTTCGTACGTCTTTGATGCTAAGCCGCTAGGCCGAGGGCAAGTCATCAGCGATCGACTTCAGCAACGTCAAATAGCGGATATCTTCCGGGCCCAATTGGCAGGCCTGCCACTGCGATCGATCATGCAAGACTGATTCGTACGAATTCGTGATCGCTTGGCAAGTGAGTCGAAACAAGCGATCTCGATCTAATTGGCCAAACGACATCGATTCCGGCGAAAAATCCAAAATCGGTTCGTATTCGTCTTCGTTCGAATCGAGTGCTTTCTGCCATTGTGCCAACAGCGGATTGACCAATGATTCTGCTTCGGAACCTTGAAACTGTTTCAGCACTTCTTTTTCCGCCGTCTTGATACGGCTGGCAAGCTCGACGGAACTGGCTGTGTCACTGGCATATTTCAAACCGTATTTGGACAGCAACATGCCGACTCCTGGAATCAATGCTTTGGCTGCCACGGCCGCTCCGGCCAGCGGATTGATCAACGCCACTAACCCGCCAATCAACAGAACGCCGTTGAATACTTTGCCGTCCAGCTTGTCAATTTGGTCTGCGATGTCATTCAATCGCTGCGAAACCGTTGCGGCAGTTGCCGGAGAAGATTCAGCGGCGGAACGCGCGTCCTCCAACAAGATCTGTTCCAACGTCGGCAACGCATGATGGTTGGGCAAATGAAACAGCCGCCGTTTGGGAAGGTCGTTAATGGGCGGCACACCGCTGGGCAGACAACGCATCACGTACAAGGAATGCAAATGGGGCGAACGTTTGTCCGGGACCAGAAAGTAGTGCTTTTCGTCAACTTGTTGGTGATCGTACGAGGCGGATGATTCGGTGGATGCAAATAGCCGAGTCTTCCCGATGGCGGCCGAAACAAACCCCGCGCCTGCGCCGATCACACCAGTCGCTTGTTGGAAGGCGGCCGTTCCAAAATCCTTCGCACTCTTGAGCCAACCAGATATGTCCATGCGTTTCCTCTTGTGATTTATCACGTTGGACTAGCAATTCGCTTGCCGAAGATGAATCTTGTGACAAAAGCATAGTCGATGATTATGTTTAATTCGAACCAAGAAAGAAGTCTATTGCCGGACTTGGCCCTGCGGAGGCTTTCACGAACGTTGCCGGTTGAGCAATCAGGCATTTTTTGGGAAAACAAGGGCCATGCACGGCGGCGCTGTCGCCGGCAACCGACCTTTGAAACGGAAAGAATTTCTTCGCCCATGGCCACCTATCCCACTGTCGCACAGATGAAGTCGATTGACGCCTTGCGGAGTCGCTTCGCGGAATTGGACTTGGAAATTCCTAGCGACGACGCCATTCTGACCGCTGCGGAAGAATCGCCGCTGGCGCAGCCCATTCAGATTGGTTCGTTCACCGTTGGCAACCGCTGGTGCATTCATCCGATGGAGGGTTGGGATGCGAATGCGGATGGTTCGCCCAGCGAATTCACCTTGCGACGCTGGCATCATTTTGGAGTGAGCGGTGCCAAATTGATCTGGGGTGGCGAAGCAGCAGCGGTTCGCCCCGATGGTCGCGCGAACCCTCGTCAAACCATGGCCATTGCTGAAAACAAAGATGGACTTGCCAAGTTGCTGGACACACTGATGTCTGCGCACCGAAACGCGTGCGGCACCACAGACGATCTGTTAGTTGGTTTGCAGCTAACGCATTCGGGACGATTCTGTCGGCCCAACGGCAAAGCGTTGGAACCCAAAATTGCTTATCACCATCCGTTGCTAGACGCGAAGTTTGGCATTGACGCCAACGATGATTCGGTAGTCTGGACCGATGACGAATTGTTCGAACTGATCCAACAGTATGTAGCTGCAGCTCGACTAGCCGCCGACGTTGGCTTTCGCTTTGTAGATGTAAAGGCGTGCCACGGGTACCTGCTGCATGAATTTCTGTCTGCAACCCAGCGGCCCGGCCCGTTTGGCGGAGACTTCACGGGACGCACTCGGCTGCTAAAAACCATCATTCAAGAAATTCAGGCGGCGGTACCAGACATCATGATTCTGGTGCGTTTGAGTGCCTTTGACATGTTGCCATTTCAGACCAGTTTAGAAGTGGGCCGACCGATGGATTGGCCCGCAGATCAGCCCTATCTGTTTGGGTTTGGAGTGGATGTGAACCAACCGTTGCAGATGGATTTGACAGAGCCGGTGCAGCTATTGAAGGACTTGGAGGACGCCGGCGTAGCGTCGGTGAATCTTTCGTGTGGCAGTCCTTACTACAATCCTCACGCGCAGCGTCCGGCCAGCTTTCCGCCCAGCGACGGCTATCTGCCTCCGGAAGATCCGCTGATCGGAGTCGCTAGGCAAATCCATGCTGCGCGACAATGTAAACAAGCCGTCCCCAACTTGCCGCTGGTAGGCACGGGGTATTCGTATTTACAAGATTACCTGCCACACGTGTGTCAGGCGCTGGTTCGATCAGGTTGGATTGACGTGGTGGGCTTGGGGCGAATGGTGCTTAGCTATCCGGAACTTCCGTCCGATACGCTGTCGACCGGTTCGATGCAACGTAAACGAATCTGCCGTACGTTTAGCGATTGCACCACGGCACCTCGCAACGGCATCGTTTCGGGCTGCTTTCCGTTAGATC
>JAGQOZ010000578.1 GCA_020426955.1 Planctomycetales bacterium | reverse complement strand
GGTTGCTGTCGCGCAGAAAAGACTTTCCAAGCAGAAAAGAATATTCGCCAACCACTCGAACCCCAGCACAGGAGGCGCACGTGCAGACCTACTTGAACTTGCTACAACACATTTTGGACAACGGCACTGAAAAGTCTGACCGAACCGGCACGGGCACCATCAGCGTGTTTGGCTACCAAATGCGTTTCAATCTGGCCAAGGGTTTTCCGCTGCTGACCACCAAAAAACTGCACACTCGTTCTATCATCCACGAACTACTGTGGTTCCTCCGCGGCGAAACCAACGTTGGGTATTTGAATGAAAATCGAGTCACCATCTGGGACGAATGGGCCGATTCGCAAGGAAATCTCGGACCCGTTTACGGCCATCAGTGGCGAAGCTGGGGCGCGCCCGTTGGTGATTCCAGCGGCATTGACCAGATAGCTCAAGTGGTCGAACAAATTCGTACCAACCCCGATTCACGTCGCTTGATTGTTTCCGCATGGAACGTGGCCGACGTGCCCAAGATGGCCTTGCCACCATGTCATTTGTTGTTCCAATTCTACGTGGCCGAAGGCAGACTTTCCTGCCAACTGTACCAGCGAAGCGCCGACGTCTTCTTGGGAATTCCTTTCAACATTGCGTCGTACGCCCTGCTGACCGCCATGGTGGCGCATGTGACGAATCTGCAACCCGGTGAATTCGTGCATACGCTGGGGGACGCCCATCTTTATACCAATCATCTAGATCAAGCTCGTTTACAACTCAGCCGTTCGCCTAGGCCACTTCCAGTGCTGGAGATTGGTCGCCAGGTTGATTCGATTTTTGATTTTCGCTTTGAAGATTTCCACTTTTCCAACTACGATCCGCATCCTCATATTTCTGCCAAAGTTGCCGTGTAGTTTCATGCTGGTTCGTCAGAAACACGACGCGACGACTCGACATTCCGGAGCAAACTTCATGCGCCTTTCTCTGATTGTGGCCGTGGCAGAAAATGGTGTCATTGGCAAACAAAACGACCTGCCCTGGCACTTGCCAGCCGATCTGAAACGTTTCAAACGCCTTACCATGGGACACCCCATTTTCATGGGCCGCAAGACGTGGGAGTCCATTGGCCGTCCTCTTCCCGGCCGACGATCCATTGTGCTGAGCCAGTCCGCCGACTTTGCTCCGGTAGGCGGTGAAGTCGTACCGTCGCTGGATGCCGCAATGGCCCTTTGCCAAGCATCGGACGAAGCGTTTGTCATTGGTGGTGCCAGACTCTTTGAAATGGCGGCGCCGCTGGCCAGTCGACTTTACTTGACGCGAATTCACCAACCGTTTGACGGAGACGTCACCTTTCCAGACTGGAGTTGGGACGAATGGACGTTGATTTCCAATGAGCATTTTCCGGCCGCAGAACCGCTGGAGTTTGCCTATTCGTTCCAAACGTTTGACCGCAAACTGGATGTGGCGGACCGGTAACTTTCGAAGACAGCGGATCGGCCGGTTTAGCATTCCTGAACATCCATGATTTGAAACGAAAAACTGCAGAATGCCCCTCGCTTTTTTCGTCCAACGTCGATACTGTTGTTACTACTTAGAGAATTTTTGTCGTGCTTGTGAATGACGGGTACCCTCTCCGCCGGCACGAAGCCCAATGTTCGGGCGTGTTGATCGAGGCGATACGGAAACTAAACGGATACGTTCAAACTTCTTCGCCTTGTCATGACACTCTATGTCCAATGCTGGACCATCGTTGCTTTGGTTTTGGCAAAATTGAGGGGTCGTCCATCCATCGAGTCACGGAATATTTAAATATGTCGGAAGTTGCCGTCGCAAGTCAGTCATTTCAATCACTCGGCCTCAGCGAAACGCTGCTGGCTACCTTAGCGGAACTGGGATACCAAGAACCTACCGGTATTCAGGCAGATACGATTCCGCATTTGTTAACCGGTCGAGACGTCATTGGGCAAGCGCAAACCGGAACTGGAAAGACCGCCGCGTTTGCTCTGCCCTTGTTAGATCGAATCGATCTCACGAATCCGAATCCTCAAGTTTTGGTGCTTGCTCCCACGCGAGAATTGGCCATCCAAGTCGCCGCTTCCTTCGATCGATACGCTCAGCAATTGCCGGGATTCAAGAGCGTTGCCATCTACGGCGGCGCAGACTACCAGCCGCAGATTAGCCGTCTTCGACAAGGCGTGCATGTGGTTGTGGGCACGCCGGGTCGAGTCATGGATCATATGCGTCGAGGAACCTTAGCGCTGGACAAATTGTCTTGCTTGGTCCTGGACGAAGCCGACGAAATGCTACGAATGGGCTTTGTGGACGATGTGGAATGGGTCATGAGCCAAACGCCCATGGGCCGACAAATCGCTCTGTTTTCCGCCACTATGCCGAAGCCGATTCGAGCGATCGCGCAAAAATACTTGAAAGACCCGGTGGAAGTGGCCATCGAACGGAGCACTCAAACTGCCGAAACCGTCCACCAGCGTTACCTGATCAGCCGACATCGACAGAAGTTCGACGATTTGACTCGAGTCTTAGAGGGCGAACCCACGGACGGTGTCATTATTTTCGTTCGCACCAAGAGTCGTACTGTCGAATTAGCTGAACATTTGGTCGCCGCAGGCCATAAGGCCATTGCCATTAACGGCGACATGGCGCAGAGCCAACGCGAACGATCGATTGAACAACTTAAGGACGGCAAGCTGGATGTGCTGGTGGCCACCGACGTGGCCGCGCGAGGCTTGGACGTGCAACGTATTAGCCACGTGGTCAATTTTGACCTGCCGCGTGATACCGAATCCTACATTCATCGAATCGGGCGAACGGGACGAGCGGGCCGGAGCGGTCAAGCGATTCTGTTCGTGGAACCTCGTGAAAAAGGCCTGTTACGTAACCTGGAAAAGATTACCAAACAGCGAATTGAACCGATGCGAGTTCCTTCGGCGGAAATGATCAATTCGCAAAGGATTGTCAACTTCAAGCGACGCATGGCCGAATCACTGGACCGCCCTGAGACGATTCTGTTCGGCCAGCTGATTCAAGAATTTCAGGCAGAATGCCCCGAAACCTCCATTCAGCAGATTGCCGCGGCTCTGGCCTGCATGGCTCAAGGTGACACGCCTTTGCTAATGCAAGACGCGCCAAGGAAAGAAAAACGCGAAAGAAAAGAACGATCAGAACAGGATGCTCGCGGCGGAAAAGAAGACAAACCACTGGGACCGTTGGCGGCCGGTATGGACCGTTTCCGCTTGGACGTGGGGCGCATTCACGGTGTGTTGCCCAAGAACATTGTCGGCGCCATCGCCAATGAAACAGGTCTGTCCAATACCGATATCGGGCGAATCAAGATCCTGCGAGACCATACGATTGTGGACTTGCCAATGGGCATGCCGAAGAGCATCTTTCAGACGCTAAAACGAGTTTGGGTGGCGGGACGTCAGTTAAATATTTCGCAGATGGACGCGGAAGTACGCGATCGCGAATTCCGCAAGCATCGCAAGGCAAAGCCCAAATCCAACTTTGGCAAGAAACGTAAAGGCAAGAAGCCAGCAGTAGCGAAAGTACGCTAGATTCGGCCAAGCAAAGCCGATTCGCTGGCTAGAAACAGATTAGCGAAACTGACGTTCTTTCGCTTGGAAATCATGAACGAAAATAAGCCGAACGAGAATTCTCGTTCGGCTTTGCTTGTTATCTTCTAGCTTTCTTGCCGGATCGACTTACTTCGAAAACCAACGAGCGAACAATCGCTTCACGCCATTTCGCGATACCACCAAACCCGTGATCAGGGAAAGCAGAACCCAAGAACTGGGTTCGGGTACGGCAGAGACGTTGACGGA
>JAGQOZ010000577.1 GCA_020426955.1 Planctomycetales bacterium | reverse complement strand
TGACGGACGAATAAGGGCCGCACGCTTTGTTTTCGCATGAACACGATGAACCAGCCAAGGCGGTGAATTGGCGGGACGAGCACGGGACGAAATCGCGAGACTATCTTCACGCCAACAGCGAATGCAGCACATTGCCGGCCACGTCCGTCAGGCGATATTGACGGCCGTTGTGGAGATAAGTTAGCCGAGTGTGTTCGATGCCCAGTAGGTGCAGCATGGTCGCGTGTAGGTCGTGAACGGTGACCGGATCGACGGCGGCTTTGTAACCAATTTCGTCGGTTTCGCCAAAGCTGGTGCCCCCTTTCACACCGGCGCCGGCCATCCACGCAATAAAACCTTGCGGATTGTGGTCTCGGCCATCTTTCCCTTGTGAAACCGGCATGCGTCCGAATTCGCCGCCCCAAATCACCAGCGTCGATTCCATCAAGCCTCGCTGTTTCAGATCGGTCAGCAGGCCGGCAATCGGCACATCGGTCGCTCGGCAATGCCCCGTGTGATTGGCCGTCAAATTGGAATGAGCGTCCCATTCTCCGTCGCTGTAAACTTGCACAAAACGAACTCCGTCTTCCACCAAGCGCCGAGCCAACAGGCATTTTGAACCGTAAGATTTGGTCGCCTTTTGATCTATGCCGTAAAGGTCTCGAGTAGTCTGCGATTCAGTCGAAAAATCGATCAAACGCGTCGCGGCCGATTGCATGCGGTAGGCTAATTCAAACGATTGAATTCGGCCCAGCAAGTCCGCTTCGCCTGGTCGATCCGCTAAATGCCGTTCGTTCAGTTCGGCCATCAGATCTAGCTGACGACGCTGATCGGCTTGGCTGACCGCACGCGGTCGATTCAAATTTAAAATGGGTGTTCCTTCGGGCCGAAACAACGTCCCTTGATAGGTGGACGGCAAAAATCCCGAATGCCAATTGAGCGGCCCGCCTTTGATGCCTTGATTGTTGCCCAACACCACAAAGCCGGGCAGGTCCTGATTTTCACTGCCCAAGCCGTATGTCACCCAAGCTCCGGCTGCGGGAAAACCAGGTCGAGCGATCCCGGTGTTGATCTGATACAACGCCGGGACATGATCGTTGGAATCACTATGCAGAGATTTAATGAAGGCAAAATCATCCACATGTTTGGCCACGTTGGGATATTGGTCGCACACCCACGCTCCGCTTTGGCCATACTGTTTGAATTCGAACGGCGACTTCATCAATGGGCCGGGATTGCCGTTAAAGACGTCGATAGCAATTCGTTTGCCATCGTTCTTGGTCAATTCCGGTTTGGGATCGAACGTATCGACGGCGCTGGGCGCCCCTTCCATGAACAACCAAATCACCGATTTGGCCTTGGCCGGAAAATGAGCTGCTCTGGGAGCCATCGGATGCTGCGAACGATCATCCGCAGCCAGCAAACCTTCACGAGCCAACAAATCCGCGAGCGCCACGCCGCCCAAGCCGGCTCCGGCCTTTTGTAGCAGTTGACGACGATTGATAATCGATTGGTAGCGACCGCAATGAGAACGAATGTGATTCATGTCTAAATCATTCTAGAGACCGAATTCTGGTGACTCGAACATGCCGACATTGTACACTGTATCGAGTCCACCTGCGTCTATGAAATTGAATGGTGTAAACAACATAAGGCTCGAAAATTGGCGGATTCATCCCAGCTCGACAAGCCGACGCCTACTGAAGTACACCCGCCGTGGCAGGTTACGGTCTCTTGCTTAGTTTTCCTTATACTCGTCGCAGCAACTTTCGCACATCACTCGGCTTGGTGGGCATCCGGCAGGGGATTTGATCGAGACGTTAACTTAATTCTGGCGCCGATCCTGCTTGTGGCGACGTACCGATTCCTTCGCAAATCCCAGATCGCCTATTTTACTTTGACGTTACTTTCCCTTGTCTCGTTCCTAGCATCTGGCTCGTTAGCAACGTCTGCTTTCGTATTCGGTGCCGAACTAGCGAGCCTACTTCGAATATCGACCAACAAAATACTCCTGGCCGCAGTCATTTCTAGCGTGCTACTCTATTGCCTGTTGTCGAAAGCGACGCTTCAATTTCTACAGACCAAGTCAACTCGGCCAAGACGTTGGCAGTTTTCCATCGGTAGACTCTTGTCTCTGTTGTTCTTAGCTGCTGTTTTTTCTGCATTTTTCGTCAATAGCAACGCGTGGAATCAGATCCACTGGGACAACTATGCTTTTACCGAGAACGGTCGAACGGTCGTGCTTTATACTGTTGGCGAAAGGAACCCGTTCAAAGGACCTGGTCGAGTCGATTTTGTATGGATTTATCATGGAAATCGCCAACCGGCTTCGCTGCTTGTTCATCAGGAACCAGGCTTCATCGGAGAGTGTATCGGCAACACGGTAACAAGGAACACAAGAACTACCATTACCTGGAACGACATCGACGAATATAAAACGAGTGTTGCATCCAAGCAGCACAAGCTGGGATACGACGAGTTTCTGGCCTTCCTGAAGAATCGCCGCCAAGGCGTTTCGGGATCAACGGAATGAGCAGAATAAGTCGTCATTCCTTGCCTTCCTTTTCGCGTTCATAGTTGGGTCCGCCGAGTTTCCCGATGTAGCTGAGCAGGTGCTTGGTGTGTTCTTCGTTACGTTGACGCAACCATTCACGCATGGCGTCCTTGGCGCCTTCTGGGCCATATTGTCGAACGAAGTTGGCATACAAAAAACGTTCGTTCAACCGCATCAGATCCCACCACAGGCGAACCGAATCTGCACACGGGACGGCTTTAGAACGCCGCACTTCTGGATTGGCGGATTGATTCGAATCAACCGTTTCGGCCTGGTCGGCTTCATTGTGCTGGTCTTGTTCTAATTCGTCGTTCATCAATTTCGCCGCCGCAATAAAGTCGAATGAAATGTGCGCTTGTAAAAAATTCTCTTCCGCCTGAAGGCGAGACTACGAACCTGATAACCTGAAGGCGGGACTACGAACTTAATCCACATACAGGAATTCGTTTAATCCGAACAAAACCTGGCCGAAGTCTGCCAACGCTTCTTGCGTCGCTTGCTCTAAGGACCATTCGTTCTTTCGCGCTTGTCGCTGGCTTATTTGTGTCTGCACGAATTCACCAGCCGCGGCTAATTCACGTTCGTCTGCCTGCCGTCCCAATGATAATCGAAACGCTCGATCAATCACCTGGTCCGAAGTCGCGTCCACATGTTGTTCGGAAGCTTCACGCATCAATCTGCCTGCGAACTCCATCGCCACGGTTCGAACAAACGGATCGTTCAGCAGCGCCAATGCCTGTGGAGCCACCGTCGTGACGTCTCGGCGACTACAACTCTGCTGCGCATCCGGTTTATCGAACGCCGCCAACAGCGGATTCGGGACCACTCGTTTGTGAAACATGTACACCGAACGCCGCCGCACTTCCGGGCCGTCTTTGATGTCCTTTGGATAGCCATCTTTCAGATTTCTAGCCAGAATCGCTTCCGCCGCAATGGGAGCTCGCACGGCCGGACCGAACTGCGTCTTGTTCAACGTACCGGCCACTGACAACAGACTGTCACGCAGAATTTCGGCCTCCAATCGACGCAGCGGCATGAAGCTCAGCAACCGATTCTGCGGATCAACATCGGACGGCGTCTGGCCGCTGGCCTGCAGATAGACAGCACTCAGCAGCATCCTTCGCTGCAAACGCTTGGTCTTCCAACCGTGTGAAACAAAATCACGAGCCAGCCATTCCAATAGTTCTGGATGAGTTGGCGGTTCGCTCCGCACGCCAAAGTCGCCCGTGGTTCGCACCAAACCATGGCGAAAATGATGATGCCACAAGCGATTGACC
>JAGQOZ010000576.1 GCA_020426955.1 Planctomycetales bacterium | reverse complement strand
AACTTCAAAACTCACGCGTCGGGCTAGGATTTAACTTGGCGTGTCCAGATAGGGATCTTGGCCAAGTTCCAGTTGCATTTTCTTGCGTTGTTTTTCGTGATGCAACAAAATCATTCGATCACGAAGGTGTCGGCGTTCCACTTTCCGTTGAGCGCGACGAAAGAGGTTCGACATGTTTGCCACGCTGCCGCTTTTGCCTTGCAGTTTTTTTTGCATCTTCTTGGCGGGGCCGGGGCCATAGCCTGTCGTCAAAATGTCATCATCAATGGAAAGGTAAACTCGTACTGAACCAGGATCGCCTTGTCGTCCGCAACGACCAGCCAGCTGCCGATCGATTCGCGCCGAATCGTGGATTTCAGTACAGATTACGTGCAGCCCGCCGAGTTCGTCGATGCCTTCGCCCAGCTTGATGTCGGTACCTCGACCAGCCATGTTCGTCGCCACCGTCACTTTGCCTCGTTGACCGGCCAGTGCCACAATGTCCGCTTCACGTTCAATGTGGTGCGCGTTGAGAACTTCGTGTTCGATCCGTTTTTGATGCAGCAAACGAGACAGCAGTTCCGAACGTTCAATTGTTTTTGTTCCAATCAATACAGGACGGCCTGTGGCATGATGTTGGGCAATTTCGTCCACAATGGCTTGCCACTTTTCGTCAGCCGTCTTGAAAACTCGATCCGCCAGCATTTGTCGTTGCACCGGGCGATTGGTGGGAATTCGAAAGACCAACGTTTTGTAGATTTTGCGAAATTCACGAGCCGACGTGGCTGCGGTCCCGGTCATGCCGGACAGCACATCATAGCGAAGAAACAGGTCTTGGACCGTGATTCTAGCTGCTTGCCCCGTGTCCACGGTAATGTCAATGTTTTCTTTCGCTTCAATCGCCTGGTGAATTCCGTCTCGCCATTTTCGGCCTTCGGCCAAGCGTCCGGTGAATTCGTCCACGATGACAATTTCCTTGTCGTCAGAAACCACATAATGGGTGTCTCGTAGAAAGTCACGGCTGACCTTGATGCTGCGTTCGATAAATTCGTAGGCATCAATCAGCCCCACACCATCCATTTCGTCAGGCTGCGGAAGTGCGCGAACGAGTTGTCGTCCGGCGGCGGTTAGTTCAACTTTCTTTTTTTCGTGGTCGTAGTCATAGTGTTCGTCTTCTTCGAATTGAGACGCATGATGCGAAGCCCACATATAGGTAGCTTTGAGTTTGTCTTCGCCTTCGCTGCCCATGGCGCTGATGATCAAAGGTGTTCTGGCTTCGTCAATCAGAATACTGTCGGCTTCGTCCACTAGGCCGAAATAGGGTTCTCGTTGTACCGGTTTTTCTCCGCCCGAACCTTGGCCGTTGTTCCCTACCGATTCCAGGAATGCCAGCTGTGTTTGGCGAATCTGCCGTAACACCAAACGGTCTCGTAAGAAATCGAATCCAAATTCCTTGGCCGTACCGTAAGTGATATCGCAGGCGTACGCTTGGCGACGCTGAGGCCGACTCATGTTGGTTTGGATCACGCCCACCGACATGCCTAAGGCTTCGTATAAGGGGCGCATGATTTCTGCGTCACGAGCGGCCAAGTAGTCATTGACCGTAGCCAACTGCGCTCCTTTGCCTTTGAGCGCGTGGACGTACATGGGCAGCGTGGCGGTCAACGTTTTTCCTTCACCCGTTTCCATTTCCGCAATATTGCCGTGGAACAGAGCAATTCCGCCTAACAACTGAACGGGGAAATGACGCATGTTTAAGGTTCGCCGCCCGGCTTCTCGGACTAAGCCAAACGCGGGAGGCAGCAGATCTACCAGTGGTTCGCCCGCCTTCGCCCGGTAACGTAAGGAAAGGCTCTCTTTTCGCAAGTCGGCGTCGGACAACTTGGTGAATTGGCTTTCATATCGTTCGATGACGGGCAACAACGCTTTCCAACGGTCCATGTACCATTTGGTCCGACCTGCCATCAGCGATGCCAGCTTCAATGGAGGCCGATTCTTCTTCGAATTTTCCGTATCGTCGCTCATTGTCGTAACTTGCGTTGGTAGCGGTTCGCTACGTTCCATTGCGTTCCCCGATTAGGTTCACTTGGCTAGCGTGTGATTCATTCCTATTCCGTTAACTGTTCATAATACCGCACAATGCCGTTGTTGGGTCTCCCTAGTTTGCGGTAATGCGAGACGTGAAAGCAGATTCACTGCTAGCCGCGGCAAAGCGGTCGCAGGCTGGACGTCCGGCAAAACCAGAGAAATCGATTCAACCCGCAGGGTTTATCTCGCCGAGTGTAACAGTGATGCGTTGTTTTGGTTTTTACTGGCCGAAGCAGATACTGCCATTTGGGGACGGATTTTCAGGTAGTTAACATGATTCGCAATCGCTTACTTCCTTATTTAGCCTGTTTGAGCGGGCTAATGTTTTCGGGAATCTCGGATCACGCGGTTGGCCAAGTTCCCTTGGGACAGCGTCAACCGGCTGGTTCCTCGGTTCGTTCCGGCCTAAACGGGCTGAAGCAGATGGTGCCGTCGATTGGCAATTCGATGCATCAGGACCACCAGGTGGCTCAAGCGTCTTGCACCAGTTGCGGTGATGCTGGCTGTGCCGACTGTGGTGCTGTGATGATGGATTCCGGCTGTTACGATTCATGTTCGCGGCGAACCTGGGGTAACATCGAATATTTGATGTGGTGGCAAGAGGACGCTCGGTTCCCCAGTTTGGTGACGACCAGTCCCGACGGAACGGCTCGAGACGACGCGGGTGTGTTGGGATCATCAACGGCACTGTTTGGCGGAACCATTGACAGCGGCACGCACAATGGAGCTCGTTTGACACTGGGTATGGATTGGCCCGGCGGGGCGTCTGGCATTGGCGCAACGCTATTTGCTTTGGGCGAAGAAACGAGTGAATTCCGTGGTTCGTCCGATACCATTCCCATTCTCGGTCGCCCCTTCTTCAACACCGCTCTGAACGAAGAAGACGCGTTGCTGTTGGGATTTCCCGACGAACTTTCCGGTAGTGTGGACGCTTTGTATTCTACCGAAACCATGGGCACCGAAGTTTTTCTGCGAAGTCTGTATCGCCAACAATGTAACTATCGTTTGGACTTCATTTATGGCTATCGCTACCTTGGCCACGACGAAACACTTCGCATCAACAACCAGCTAACCTTCATCGACCCAGCGGCCAATACGGTGGGAACCGAGATTTCGCAGCGAGACTTGTTTGGTATTGAAAACGTTTTCCACGGAGGCGAATTGGGCATCATGGGGCATTCCGTGGACGGCTGCTGGTCATTAGATTTCGCCGCCAAAATTGCGTTGGGAAACATGAACCGCATGGTCAACATCGATGGTTCGACCACAACCACCAGCGGCAGCGGATTGGCATCAACGGTGAACGGTGGACTGCTGACGCAGAATTCCAACATGGGAAAATTTGAAACGGACGAATTCACCGTTGTTCCAGAATTCACGCTGACACTGGGCTACGCCTTGAACCATTGTCTGGACTTCACCGTCGGCTACACGCTGTTGTATGTGGACAATGTGATCCGAGCGGATTCAGTGATTGATCGCCAAGTGAACCTGACGCAGCAAACGGGAACACTGATTGGTGACGCGAGACCAGCCGCCAACTTCACGGAAACCGATTTGCTGCTGCAAGGCCTGAATTTGGGTTTGAACCTGAAGTTCTAATTGTGGCGAAACAAGCCCATTTTCCAACGCCAGATTCGCAACACGCGGTTTGGCGTTTTTTGTTGTTCCGTTTCACAACAGAGCGTCTCTGGGAGCGTCTCTGGGGACAACCGGGAACATGCCCGGTACTGTGTAATGAGCTTG
>JAGQOZ010000575.1 GCA_020426955.1 Planctomycetales bacterium | reverse complement strand
TGAACCGTTGGGATGGACCACTGAATTTGGCTCGAGTCTACAACACGGAAGGGCGAATCGACGATGCGGTGGCGGCGCTGCAACGAGCCACCGCGTTTGAAGCCGAACCGGGTTATCCTCGTTGGACCTGGGCGTGGCTCAGCGGCGTGGTCAATCGCCAGCAAGGATACTTGGATGAAGCGATTCAGAATCTTCGTAGCGTGCTGGAAGACCGCACGGAAGACATGGAAAGGCGAGGTTTCGATTTTAGCTACGATATCGAAGTCATTAATTTGCTAGGGCAAACGCAATTCGATCTGGGGCGACTCCGTTCGCGCCAAGGTCGAACCGAAGAAGCGGCCCAGCTGTGGCAAGAAGCGGTACAGCGATTTCAGCGAACACTGGAAATTGATGCGGAAGACGTTACGGCCCATTACAACTTGAAGCTGCTGTACGCTGAATTGGGTGACACCCAGTTAGCGCAGCATCACGAGAAGCTTCACGCCATTTACAAACCAGATGACAACGCCAAGGGGCAAGTAGAACGGTTGGCGCGTGAAAAATACCCTGCGGCCAATCACGCGGCCGAAGCGGTTGTCAAATATCCATTGCACCGAACCGACGCTCCGGGTCTACCCGCTGCTTCGACGAACCAACTCGATTCCGAATCGAATCAAGCCGACTTAGAAACAACCAAAGTCTCTACGACACCGACAGGAGGCCAACCATAATGGCAAAAGAACCTCAGAATTCGCATCAGCCCGACATCGATGAAGTGCAAGACGATGCGGTCATCGGCACTGCATTGAAATGGTCGCTGGCCTTGTTTGGTGCCATCGGCGTTGTGGTGGCAGGAATTGTTATCGCACTGAATCGGCCGGACGAAGCGCCGGAATTGGTTGAATCGGAACTGGCGCAAACCCAGGTACGCAAGGTGGATGCCGTGCAGGTACCTCGCACACCATTTGTTGACATCACGGAATCTGCAGGCATTAATTTTCAGCATGTCAACGGAGCGACGGGGCAAAAGTTTCTGCCGGAAACTATGGGCGGAGGTTGCGCGTTTCTTGATTTCGACAACGATGGTGATCAAGATCTGCTGTTGGTCAATTCGCAAACCTGGCCGTGGGATCAAGCAGACCAGGAAGACAACAATTCGGCCGCGACTTCGACCCTGTATCGCAATGATGGTGCTGGGCAATTTACCGATGTGACGGCAGGGTCTGGAGTTGATTTTTCTTGCTACGGCATGGGCGTCGCGGTAGGCGACTACGACAAAGATGGTTGGCTGGATCTGTTTATTTCCGCCGTCGGCCGGAATTATCTACTGCACAACCAACAGGACGGCACGTTTGCAGACGTGACCGATCAAGCCGGTGTGGCTGGCGATGCCAACGAATGGAGTTCCAGCTGTGGCTGGTTTGATTACGATCGCGATGGCGACTTGGACTTGATGGTCTGTAACTATGTAAAATGGTCCACGGAGTTTGACGAATCGCAGAATTTTCAGCTAGTTGGTGGTGGTCGAGCGTATGGTCGACCTCAGAATTTTGGCGGCACGTTTCCGTATCTGTATCGCAACGAAGGAGACGGCACGTTTGTGGAAGTGGCGGAAGCCGCTGGACTACACAAGCGAAATCCCGCAACCGATGTGCCCATGGCAAAATCGTTGGGTGTCACCTTCGCAGACTTCGACCAGGATGGCTGGATCGATATGATTGTGGCGAATGACACCGTCCAGAATTTTCTGTTTCATAATCAAAAAGACGGTTCGTTCCAAGAAGTGGGCGTAGTGGCCGGCGTGGCGTTTGACATGAACGGACACGCTCGAGGAGCCATGGGAATCGACGCCGCTCGGTTCCGCGACAACGGTGCCATCGGAATTGCCATCGGCAACTTTGCCAACGAAATGACCGCATTGTACGTCTCGAACCCAGCGCAAATGCAATTCATGGACGAAGCGATTTCTTCGGGACTAGGACCGAATACACGGTTGGAATTGACCTTTGGCGTCTTCTATTTTGATTATGATCTGGATGGGCGGTTAGATTTGTTCGCCGCGAATGGACACTTGGAAGAAGACATTAATCGAGTGCAATCGAGCCAACATTATGAACAACCGCCTCAGCTGTTTTGGAACTGTGGCAGCCAGGCGAACACGGAATTCATGCCCGTAAAGTCCGAGGCGTGTGGCACGGATCTTCTCAAGCCGATGGTTGGTCGAGGTGCCGCGTATGCGGATGTTGATTCGGATGGCGATTTAGATCTGCTGGTGACCGGCATTGGTCAGTCGCCTCGGTTGCTTCGCAACGATCAGCAACTGGGACACCATTGGTTGCGATTTCATTTAGTTGGTTCGAACGGTAACATTAACGCGATTGGAGCGTGGATTGAAGTGGACGTGGACGGCAAGACTTTGCGTCGTCAAGTGATGCCATCGCGAAGCTATCTTTCGCAGATGGAACTGCCCGTCACCATTGGTTTGGGCAAGTCGACTTCCGTTTCTGAAGTGCGTATCTTATGGCCGGATGGTTCGCAGCAAACCGTGAATATCGACGAGTTGGACAAAATGTATGAGGTGAAGCAAGCGGCCGTGGAACAGGCCGAATAGGCTGGATCCGGAGCGAAGTGACGAAGCTGGATGATCATTTTTGGATTCACGCATCTGAACAAGACGATTGGCGGCGGCGACTTTTTTTGTCCGCAATGCCGCCAGCCCTCGTCGTATCGCCAGCGGAGTAGCCGGCAGTGGTTCACGTTGTATTTCATTCCAGTCGTTCCGGCCGGACGTGTGACGGAGATAGTGGAATGTGACGCTTGTCGAACTCGTTATGAATCCAACGTCCTTCATTACGATCCAGCAGCCGAATTCGAAAAATATCTGGCCGATCTGCGGCGGTTGGTTGTTGGATTCTTGTATGAAGTGGGACGCTGTTCTGCCGGTGACCTTTCGGTTGCTCGTCAACAACTGAGCGAAGTGGCGGACAGGCCATTGGATCCAAGTTTACTGGTCGAAAGCCTGCGTCAGGCAGCCGATCAGGATTACCTGCGTGAAATTCGCCAACGAACCAGTGACTTTACCCATGAAGGTAGATGGACGCTGGTGATCTTGATTCGTCGCATCTTGGAAAGCCAGCAAGCACTGAGCGAATCAGAGTCGAGCTATTTTCTTACAATCGCCAAACCGCTGGGGATTCCCAAGCGGCACATGCAAGATTTTCTGCGTAGTGATCTGGACACCGCCACGGACAACGTCCTGGTGTGAATTTGACACGAACTGTTTGTCTCGGTCATTTCGGCCAAAATGCTAGCTCTAGTGGCCAAGGCAAGTATAATCGGAGCGGAAACTCGGGGAACCGCCACGACGCGTTCTTCGGCGACAGTCAATTTCAGCGAAGGGGGAAAGCTCGCATGCCAACACAATCGTCAGTCAAACGCCTGAATTGCCGAACCGCCAAGCCCCGCTTCGAGCCGCTGGAATCTCGCCGACTATTAGCAGGCGACCGCTTGTTCGAACCGATCTCGTTAATCGAATCAATTGGCGACGCACTGCATATTCAAGCAGTGGGTGACTTTGATGGGGACGGAATCGATGATTTGGTGGTGTCAAGTGGAAGGGACAACACTCATTCCAATGCGTGGTTACGTTTGAATCCAGAAACGAAACGATTCGAAGTTGCAGATGGCTTGATTTCGAACGGACTTAGTGTTCGTTATGGCGTACATTCAACGCTAGATATTGACGGTGACAGCGATTTGGACCTCCTAGTGTCGGAGATTCAATTGGATACTATTTTTGGGGTCAACGACTACTACTGGCTGGAGAATACCGACGGACAG